>CAZJJQ010000487.1:0-3694 GCA_964546345.1 uncultured Planctomycetales bacterium | reverse complement strand
CCTCTTCGTCAGCACCTGGAACGACGGCACGGTCCACGTGTTCGACGTGTCCGATCCGCGAAAGCCGAAGCTCGTCCACGAGAAGAAGATCGGCTCCCAGGTGAACATGGTGTCGCAGTCCTGGGACGGCGAGCGCGTCTATTTCACGTCGTCCCTCCTCGCGAACTGGGACAAGACGGGCGCGGAGAACGAGCAGTTCCTGAAGGCCTTCACCTGGGACGGGAAGGCGCTGTCGCCGACCTTCGCCATCGATTTCGCCGCGGAGAAGCTCGGCCGTCCCCACATCATGAACTTCGGCGCGCTCGCGTTCTACGAAGGACGGGTGGCGGCGCGGTCCCGCGCGCCCGCCGGCAGCGGCGAATGAGCCGATGGCGAAGCGGCCTGGCCGCGCTCTCCCTGCTGGCGGCGCTCCCGGGACCGGCCGAGGCGGGAGCTCCGCTCCGCTTCGAACCACCCGCGCCGGGGAGCTACCAGCTTCCGGCCCTCGGTCGCGTGAGCGAGCGGAGCCTCCTGCTGCCCGACGGTGCGCGGGCCCCGCTCCTCGGGCTCGCGCCCGGCCAGGTGGCGCTCGTCTCCTTCGTCTACCGGAGCTGCCCCGACGCGTGCCCCGCCGTCCTCGCGACCTGGAAGCGCATCGACGCCGCGCTGGCGGACCGCCCTTACCTCGACGGGCGGGTCCGCCTCGTCTCGGTGAGCTTCGATCCCGGCCGCGACACCCCGAAGGAGATGGGCGCGCTGGCGCACGCGCTCGCACCGCGGGGCGACTGGCGCTTCCTCACGCCCGGGGACGGCGCGGAGCTGGCGCCTCTCCTCGCGGACTTCGGGCAGGACGCCACCCCCCTCGTCGACGCGGAGGGCAGGCCGACCGGCATCGTTCGCCACGTGACGAAGGCATTTCTCGTGGATGCCCGGGGCGACGTCCGGAACATCTACAGCACGGGCTTCCTCTCCGTGGAGATCCTGCTGAACGACGCCGAGACCGTGCTCCGCGACGAGGCTCGGGTCCCCTATGCGGGCCCCGGAGGACTGACCCGCTGATCCTTCCCGCGGCGGGCGGCTAGGTCGGCATCGGCGCCGTCGTGCGGGCGAGCTCGCCGGGGTTGCGGCGGAACCAGCTCGCCACGACGTAGAACTCTTCGAGGTCGTGGAGGGGCACGTCCCGTCCCCTGGCATCGGCCTCCAGGTAGATCCTCCGGGCGAGGGTCTCGAGGGCGGCCTCTTCCTCCGCCGTGCGCGGAGCGCGCAGCGCCGCGCGCACCGTGCCCCGGCGCAGGAGGTAGAGGTGGTGCCCCTCCGGCGTCGGGACGACGTAGCGGAACGTCAGACGGTCCATGCTCGCCTGGAAGCTGCGGAGCCTTCCGAAGAGCCATGCGAGCCGGTCGGCGCGGTCGCGCCAGGCCGCTGCGCGCTCGAACTCCAGGCTGGCTGCGGCGCTGCGCATGCGCTGGCGCGCGAGCCGCAGCGGCGCATCGCTGATCCCGTCGAGGAAGGCGCGGGCCGCGGCGACCCCTTCGCGATAGGACTCCTCGTGGCCGCCTCCGACGCAGGGCCCCGGGCACGAGCCCAGCTCGACGCGCAGGCAGCCCGGGGCGCGTCCGCTCCCCGGCTCCTCCAGCGAGCAGTCCCGAACGCCCGTGATCTCGGCCAGGGTCCGGACGGCCTCGACCAGCTTCTGTACCGCGCGGAAGGGGCCGAAGACGGCCTCGCCCCGGGGATCGTCCGTGCGTCGCAGGATGCGGAGGCCGGGCACCGCTCCCGCCGTCAGCGCCACGTACGCGCGCGGCCACTCGTCCTCCACCCGCTCGACGTTGAGGGGGGGCCGATGCTGCTTGATGAGGCGGAGCTCGTGGAGGAGCGCGCCGAACGCGTCGGGCGCGTACTCCCACGTCACGTCGAAGGCTTGGCGCAGGATGCGGGCCTGACGGTCGCGTCGGCCCACGGCGCGGAAGTAGGAGAGGAGCCTCGTGCGCAGGGCGCGAGAGGTGCCGACGTAGAGCACGGCTCCGTCCCGGCCGAGCATGCGGTAGACGCCGGGACGGTTCTCGCAGGAGGCGCGGACCTGCGCCAGAAGGCGCTCTCGCTGCCGCCGCGCAGCGCCGTGGCGGACGCGTGCGGATCCCGCCGCTCGAGGGGGCTCGACCCGCGGAGAGGAGGCGTGCACGCGGAAACGCTACGGCGTCCTCCTCGGGGTGTCAGCGGCCCTCGAGGACTGGCGGCGCCTCAGGCGGAACCGTTGCCTCCGCGGCGCGGACCCTCCCGAGGTCGGGTCGACTCCTGGGAGCGGCTCTGGTGGGCCTTGTCCCGGTCGTACTCGCCGCCGAGGGAGGCGCATTGGCGCTGCCACTGGCTGGCACGCTCCTCGAACTGGGTCAGGTCCGCGGCGTCCGTCACCACCATGGCCGACGTGATGCTCGGCCAGGGGACGAAGAGATCGACGTTCGCGGCGGAGCCATCGCGCCAGTCGATCATCGCGACGCGGACGCCGTGATCGTCGAGCTCCTTGATCTGGCCGGCGTAGCTGCGGAGCGGCGCCGTGTCGCGCTCGAGGGTGAGAACCACCCACCAGCCGCGTTGCAGGGTCGTGGGATCCATTCGAGGCTCCTCGGCCCGGTCCGAAGGACGCTCAGCCGCGTCGCGTCGAGGTCCGGGAGGCAGGCGGCGTCGGCCGAGGCTGGCGGGCGATCTTCGTCTGCAGCTCGGCGCGGCGGCGCTCGTAGGAATTGGCATTCCAGTTCGGCCCGTCGGCGAGGAGCGCGGAGAGTGCGGCGGCCGGATGCCTCTCGTCGTGGAGCGCCAATGCGGCCTGCAGGCGACGAAGGCGCTCCGAGGCCGACTGGTATTGCAGGGTTTCGGACCGCTTCGCGCGATCCAGGTCGTACTGAGCGAGCGCGACCCTTCGGGCGAGATCCTTGCGATCGTTCTCGGGCGTGGGCGGGGATTGCTGCAACGGTCTCCGATCGAGAGCTTCGTCGTAGCACATCGCGCCGGATCGGGCGCGCGGCGACTCTTCCGTCGCTTTCGACGCCCCGGGATGGCTTCAGCCGAGCACCACGCGCACCCGGTGCACGGCGCCATCATCGGCGAGCGTCACGCTCCCGTCGTGCCCCGGCAGCGACACGCCGTCGACCTCGAGCGACGCCACGCCTCGGCAGATCCCCTTCGGGTTCTCGACGCGGATCTCGTAGCGTGCCGAGCGGTACCGGAAGTCGATCTCGCAATGCGGCCACCTGCGCGGAATGCAGGGATCGAGCCGGAGCGTCTCGCCCTGCACGCAGAACCCGAGGATGCCCTCGAGTCCCGCACGGTGGAGCCATCCCGCCGCTCCCGTGTACCAGGTCCAGCCTCCGCGGCCGACGTGGGGCGCCACCGCGTAGACGTCGGCACACGCGACGTAGGGCTCCACCTTGTAGCGCTGGACGGCCGCACGGGTGCTCGCGTGGTGGATCGGGTTCAGGATCGAGAAGATCTCGGCGGCCCTGTCTCCCTCTCCCAGCGCAGCAAAGGCGAGCACGGTCCACGCCGCAGCGTGCGTGTACTGTCCGCCGTTCTCGCGCACTCCCGGCGGGTATCCCTTGACGTAGCCCGGATCGAGCGGCGTCTGGTCGAAGGGCGGCGTGAAGAGGAGCACGAGCCCGTCGTCGCGCCGGACGAGGTGCTCGTCCACCGCGGCCATGGCGCTCCGAGCGCGCTCGGG
>CAZJJQ010000486.1:0-3706 GCA_964546345.1 uncultured Planctomycetales bacterium | reverse complement strand
CTCTCCGGAGCTCGCGTGCGGCCGGTTCACCCCTCCGGACCTCGGGTTCGTCGGGGTTCCGTTCCTTCCAGACCTCCGGGCCTCGGCGGCTGATCCGGGATCGGGCTGCGCCTCCTGCTCGGGTGGGGGAGCGGGGGGGCCGGGGGCACTCCCCCCCGGGGAGGGGGCGTATCTCCCCCTCCGGAACGGGGCACCCTCGGGCGGGTTCGGTACCTTCCTCCGCTTCGGAGCACCCGCCATGGAATTCATCCAGCTCGCCGTCTCGCGTCGCGACAAGAAGGGCACCGCCGCGGCTCGCCGCATGCGGTCGAGCGGTCACGTCCCCGCCGTCCTCTACGGCCTGGGCCGCCCCAACGCCGACATCGCCATCGGGGACGAGGCGCTCGAGAGCTTCCTCAAGTCCGGCAGCAAGCTCGTCGAGCTGAAGCTCGGCGAGAAGGCCCAGCAGGCCATCCTGCGCGAGCTCCAGTACGACCCGCTGACGGACGCCGTCGTCCACGTGGACCTCCAGCGCATCGACAAGGACCACGAGATCGAGGCGGAGATCACGGTCGAGTTCAAGGGCATCGCCAAGGGCCTCTCCGACGGCGGCGTCTTCGAGCCCGTCCTGTCCGAGCTGGTCGTCAAGTGCACGCCGGCCCGCCTCCCGAAGGTCATCCTCGTCGAGATCGGCGGCCTGAAGCTCAACGAGGCCATCACGATCAAGGACCTGAAGCTCCCCGAGGGCGTCAAGGTCCTTCATCACAAGCCCGACGATCACGTCTGCCACTGCGTCCCGCAGAAGGTCCAGGTCGTGGAAGCCCCCGCGGCGGCGGAGGGCGCGGCCGAGCCCGAGCGCATCGGCGGCAAGAAGCCCGAGGACGAGGCCGCCGCGGCCCCCGAGGCCGGCAAGGCCCCGGCCGCCAAGAAGGACGAGAAGAAGGAAGAGAAGAAGAAGTAGCCCGTCGCGAGGGGGCCCCCCCCTCCCGGCGGACCGCCCTCCTTCCTCCCTCTCAACGGAGCCGGGGTGCCCGTGGCCGACGACGCGTCCTCGCGCCTGCTCGTCGGCCTGGGGAACCCGGGCCCCGAGTACGACGGCACCCGTCACAACATCGGGTTCGACGTGCTCGACCGCCTCGCCGCCCGTTGGGGGGCGCGGTTCGAGCGCAGCAACCTGGTCCAGGGGCTCGTCGCCACCGCCGTCCCCGAGGGGCTCCCCCGGCTCCGGCTCTTCAAGCCGACCACCTACATGAACGTCTGCGGGCCCGCGTACGCCCGCGCGCTCAAGGTGTTCGAGGCCGAGGTGGACGCCACCCTGGTCGTCGTGGACGACTTCATGCTCGACTTCGGGCGCCTGCGGTTCCGCGCCGACGGCAGCAGCGGGGGCCACAACGGGCTCAAGTCCATCGAAGGCGCCCTCAAGTCGCGGGTCTACCCGCGGCTCCGGATCGGGATCGGCCCCGTGCCCGGCTCGCGCGACCCGGCCGACTTCGTCCTGGGCCGCTACGACGCCGCGCAGCGCAAGGAGCTGCCCCTCGTGGTGGAGGAGGCCGCCGACGCCGTCCTCACCTGGGTGCGCCTCGGGATGGCGAAGGCCATGGAGCGCCACAACGGCAAGGGTGGCGAGCCGGCGTGAGGATGGGGGGGGGCGCGGGGGGGACGTCGCCGGAGCCGCGGCCCGGGAGGGGGGCGCGGGACCCGGGAGGCGGGGGAGGAGGGGCCACCCCCGCCGGGGGCCTTCCCCCGGCGCCCCCCTCCTCCACGCGCGGATCCCGGCGCTTTCCCGGGTGTTCCGCGCCGGCGCCCCCGCCAAACGGAGGCGCTGCGCCCGCAGCCCGCTACATTCGCCCCTTCGTCCCCCAGAGAGCCCCCGGAACCCGGGGGGAGCCCTGCAATGAAGGTACGTGATTACGAGGCGATGTTCCTGCTGGACAACGCCGCTGCGGTCGCCGACTTCGACGGCACCACGGCGGTGGTGGACCAGATCCTCGGGAAGGCCGGCGCCACGATCGTCCAGAAGGAGAAGTGGGACGAGCGCAAGCTCGCCTACGAGATCCGCGGGCACAAGCGCGCCACCTACTACCTGACGTACTTCCGGGCCCCGAACGACGCGGTCGCCAAGATCCGCGCCGACGCGGCCCTGGCGGACAAGATCGTGCGCCACCTGATCCTCGTCCTCGACGAGCCCATCGAGGTGCACGTCAAGAAGCGCGCCGAGGAGCGCGAGCGCCTCGCCGAGGAGAGCCGCAAGGCGAGCCTGGCGGCGGGCTGGGGCGCCGGCGGGGAGGACCGTCCCCGTCGTCGTCGCGACGACGAGGAGGGCGGCGACTTCGACGGCGCGGACATCATCGTCCCGCCGGACGTGTCCGAGGAGACGTAGGCCCGACGCCCTCCGGGCGACGGACGAGACCGACCCCGCGCGGGGTCCGAAGCGACGGATCTAGAGGCCGACCAACGTAGTGCCGAGAGGAGACCGGGCGATGCCGCGGATGACGAAGCCGCCGAAGAAGAAGAAGCGCCTGAAGAAGGTCATCGAGAAGGGCAAGTGCCGCTTCACGAAGGCCCGCGTCGAGGCGATCGACTACAAGGACGTGGCCACCCTCCAGAAGATGGTGAGCGCCCAGGGCAAGCTGTACGGCCGCAAGCGGACCGGCACGATGAGCCACTTCCAGCGCGAGCTGAAGCTGGCGGTCAAGCGCGCCCGGTTCCTGGGCCTCCTCCCCTACGTGGCCCGCTAGACGGAGCGCTGACATGGCCATCGAAGTCCTCCTCCGTCGTTCCGTCGAGACCCTGGGCCGCGTGGGCGAGGTCGTCCGCGTGAAGCCGGGGTACGCGCGCAACTTCCTCTTCCCGCACGGGATCGCGGTGCTCCCCTCGAAGGAGAACCTGCGGCTCGTCGAGAAGGACAAGGTCGTCGAGGCCGAGCAGGAGGCGGAGCGCGCCAAGCAGCGCGCGGCCCTGCTCGAGAAGCTCTCGGCCGTGTCGATCACCATCGAGGCGAAGAGCAACCCCGAGGGGCACCTCTTCGGCTCCGTGGGGCCGAAGCAGGTGGCCGACGCGCTCGTCGCCGAGGGCTTCGCCGACCTCGAGGAGCGGCACGTGCGCTTCGAGCACGTGAAGCAGCTCGGCGAGTTCGAGGTGAAGGTCCACCTCGCCGCCGACGCCGAGACGACGATCAAGCTCTGGGTGGTGGACGAGGTCACCAAGACCACCTCGAAGGAGGCCGCCGCGCCCGCCAAGGACGCCCCGGCTCCTGCGAAGGGCGCCGGCAAGGCCGGCAAGTAGCGGCCGGCCGAGGTTCGGAGGCCCGGGCCTTCCCTCGGTGCGGCGAAGTTCCCCTGGGCGACGCTCCGGATCCGGAGCGCCGCCCAGGTGCGTTACGGGGGCCGGATTGGGTCGAGGGCGGGTCAGGGGGCCGGGTGAGACCGGGGGCGGGTAGGGGGGGGCGGCCCCGGCGGTGGGACCGGCGGGACCACCGGCTGGGCGCGACCCCGCCTGGGTCGGCGCCCGGGTTGGCGCCCCAGCGACTCCTGTGCTATAAGTCGTTGTAGACAAACGAATTACGACTTCGCCCCTGGAGATCCGGGGGGCGACCTGTGGAAGGCGGTGGAAGACGGCTCCCAAGTCTGGGAACCGCGCACCCCAACTCCAGGCTCGCCGCCGATCGGGGCCCCCGCCCCCGCCCCCGCCCCCGCCCCCGCCCCCGCCCCCGCCCCCGCCCCCCGCC
>CAZJJQ010000485.1:0-3709 GCA_964546345.1 uncultured Planctomycetales bacterium | reverse complement strand
GGGCTCGCGTTCCACGTGGTGGGCACGACGGCCTGGTAGTTCTTGATCTTGCCGGCCTCGAGCACCACCCAGTGCGAGAGAGTTCCCCGCGGGGCCTCGTGCATGCCGACGCCCTGGATCTCGCCGCGGGGCATGGTGAACGGCTCGAAGATCTTCGTGTCGCCGCCGAGCACGTTGCCGACCAGCCGCTGCCAGTGCTCGAGCGCGAGCTCGCCGAGGATCGCGCATCGGATGGCCCGCGCGACGTGGCGGCCCATGGTGGACTTGAGCATGTCCACCGTCACCGTCTTGCCGGCGAGGCTCGAGATCGTCGCCAGGGCCTTGTCCGTCCACTTCTTCGTGCGGGCGTCGCCGGCCGCGTAGCCGATGAGCACGTTCGCGAGCGGGCCGACCTCCATGGGCGCGCCCTCGTAGCGCGGCGCCTTCACCCACGAGTACTTCCCGGCCTCCTGCCAGTCGGTGTACTCCGGGATCGTCTCCCCCACGTGCGGATGGAGAGGGCCCTTCCCGCCCTTGTACCAGGCGTGCGTCACGTCCTCGGAGACGGCCTTGCGGAAGGCCGGGTCGTTCCAGTCCTTCATCCCCTTCACGGAGGCGAGCTTGCCGCCGAGGATCGTGCCGCCCGGCAGGTCGAACGCGCCGGCCGCCGCGTCCGTGGGCAGGTCGGGCACCGCGAGGTAGTTGCCGGTGCCGGCCCCGTGCTCGAACCCGTCGGCGTAGAACGCGGCGACCGCGCACGCGTCGACGAAGTACACGTCGTTCACGAACGGGATCACCTCGTCGAACAGCGCCTTCATCTGGTAGAGGCGGTCCATGTTGAGCGTGGCGAGGCTGTCGAGGTTGATGGCGTTCACGACGCCGCCCACCGCCAGGTTCTGGATGTGGGGCGTCTTGCCCCCCAGCATGGCGACCACCTGGTTCGCCTTGCGCTGGGGGTCGATGGCCTGGAAGTAGTGCGCCACGGCGAGGAGGTTCACCTCGGGCGACAGCTTCATCGCCGGGTGGCCCCAGTAGCCGTGGGCGAAGGGCCCGAGCTGGCCGCTCTCGACGAACGCCTTCACCTTCTGCTTCACGGCCGCGAAGGCCTTCGTCGAGTTCCCCGGCCAGCTCGAGACCGACTCGGCGAGCGCGGAGGTCTTCTGCGGGTCGGCCTCGAGCACGCGGGTCACGTCGACCCAGTCGAGGGCCGACAGGTGGTAGAAGTGGACGATGTGGTCGTGGAGGCCGTGCGCGATCAGGATCAGGTTGCGGATGGCCTGCGCGTTCGCCGGGATCTGCAGCTTCAGCGCGTCCTCGACGGCCCGGACCGAGGCGATGGCGTGCACCGTCGTGCACACGCCGCAGAAGCGCTGCGTGAAGAGCCACGCCTCGCGGGGGTCGCGCCCGATCAGCACGTTCTCGAGGCCCCGCCACATGGTGCAGGACGACCAGGCCTTGCCGACCTTCCCGTCGGCGACCTCGACGTCGATGCGCAGGTGCCCCTCGATGCGGGTGATGGGGTCAATCGTGACTCGCGTGGCCATGGGCGTCGCTCCGGGACTCGGCCTGCGTGCGCCGGTCGTGCTCGACCGAGTGGTACCAGGTCTCGAGCGGCGCCGGCAGCACGGCGAACCGCTTGACGGCGATGCTGAAGACGCCGATCACGATGGCCACGAGGCCGAGGGTGATCAGGACCTCCGGGACCGCCGGGAAGTACGTCGATCCCTTGCCGGGCGCGTACGCGAGCGTGGTCGGGATGAAGCGGTAGGCGAGGCCGGCCAGGCACGCGAGCATCGCCAGCCCGAAGACCGCGCGCGGCGTGGCCCGCATGCGGGGGCTGCGCAGCAAGAGCGCCGGGACGGCCACCGCCGCCGTCTCGAGCAGGAACATCGTCCCGTACCGGTCCATGGCGAACGCGTCGCCCAGGTGCCCGCGGACGATCACGTCGCCGAGCCGGAGGACGAGCCAGCCGATCGTCGTCCACGACATGAGGTCGGCGAGCTCGCCGAGCACCTTCACGTCGAGGGGACGGCGCCAGACCAGGCAGGACGACATCACGACGACGATCACCGAGCCGAACCCGCAGATCAGCGCCTGGACCAGGTAGAGGAGGGGCAGCAGGTCGGTCTGCCAGAGGGGATGGACCTTGTGGCCGCCGAGCACCATGAGCGCGCCGAGCGAGGACTGGTGGATGATGGGCAGCACGTACGCGATCGGCACCACGAAGGGGTAGGTCTTGCGGATCCGCGGGTGCCAGGTGCGGATGAAGCCGCGGAGGCGGTCGTTCTTGGCGTGCCAGAGACGCTCGACCACCATGGGGCCGTTCTCGTAGAGCAGGAACAGCGCGCAGTAGATCGGCATCGCGAGCGCGACCTCCCACAGCGCCGACTCCGTGTTCCACCGCCAGGGGAGGGCCATGTTCCAGAAGTTCCACGGGCGGCCGACGTCGGTCAGCAGGCCCAGGAGGCCCGTGGCGTAGAAGAGGAAGCTCGTCACGAGCGCCGTGCGCATCACGGTGTGGAGGTGGTGGCGGCCGAGCACCCACGACGCTAGGCCCACGGCCAGGGCGCCGGAGCCGAGCGCGGTGAGGGCCATGACGTTGAACGTCTTCCACACGCCCCACGCGAAGGCGTCGGTCATGCCCGTGAAGGGGCCCAGCGCGCCGCCGAACAGGCGGGCCACGCCGAGGACGGTGCCCACGAGGAACAGGCCCGCGAAGAAGAGGAACCACGGGGTCACGACGCGCGTCTCGTGGACGGGCACGCCGCGCTGCCAGCGGTTGATCACACCCTCCTGCGCGACGCGCCGGGGGGCCGGGACGGGAGCGGAGCCGGAGTGCGCGGCGTGCGTGGCCATCAGAGCTGCTCCTCGAGGCCCCGTTCGGCCTTCAACCGGGCGACCTCCTCCTCGTGGACCTTCCAGTTGCGGCGGAAGAACCGGAGGAAGACCGCGTACAGCACGATGGGCAGGGCGACGAGCTTGCCCAGCGGCCCACCCAGGTGCCGGGTGCCGGAGGGCAGGGCGCGCTCGGAGAGCGTGGGGAGGCCCAGCTTCTCGAAGGGCACGTGGGAGAGGTAGAGCACCTGGGTGCCGCCCGCCTCGCGCTCGCCGTACACGCGGCCCTCGTGGTAGACACCGGGCCGATCCACGACGCGCTGCTTCGCCTCGGCGAGGAGCGCGTCGCGGCCGCCGAAGATCACGGCGCCGGTCGGGCACACACGGGTGCAGCCGGGCTGTCCGTCCCGGTCGAGGACGTGCCGGCAGAGCTCGCACTTCACGATCTTCGGGTTGAACCTCTGCCACTCGAACTTCGGGATCTCGAACGGGCAGGCCACCTCGCAGTACCGGCACCCGATGCACCGCGTCGAGTCCCAGGCGACGATCCCCTTCTCGGGTTCCTTGTGGAGCGCGTGGAACGGGCATCCCGAGACGCAGGACGGGTCCACGCAGTGCATGCACTGCCGCTTGACGTAGGACGTCTCGCCCGTGGCCGCGTCCGCGTAGAGCTTGATGACGTTCTTCGTGTGGACGTCGAGGTCGGCGGGCATCTGCCACAGGCCGTTCGACGGCGCCGTGTCGGGCGCCAGGTCGTTGACCTTGGCGCACTCCGCGACGCAGGCCTTGCAGCCGATGCACTTCGTGGCGTCGTAGAGCATCCCGACCGCGCCGGGCGGGGCCTTCCGGGCCTCCGCCGCCTCGGCGGCCGAGGCGCCCGCCAGCGCGACGGCAC
>CAZJJQ010000484.1:0-3710 GCA_964546345.1 uncultured Planctomycetales bacterium | reverse complement strand
TGCGGGACAGCGTCACGCGCCCCATGTCGTCGATCCGGATCACCTTGACCTGGACGGTGTCGCCCATCTGGATCACGTCCGTGACCTTGCCGACGTAGCCGTCGGCGAGCTCGGAGATGTGGCACATGCCCTCGAGCCCGGGGAGCAGCTCGATGAAGGCGCCGAAGTCCTTGATGGACGTCACGCGGCCGTTGTAGATCTTCCCGAGCTCGGCCTCGGCCGAGACCATCTCGACCTGCTCGCGGGCCCGGTCGAGCGACTCGCCGTCGCTCGCGTAGATCTTCACGACGCCGGAGTCCTCGACCTCGATCGTGGCGCCGGTCTCCTCCTGGATGCGGCGGATGTTCTTGCCGCCGGGCCCGATGAGGGCGCCGATCTTGTCCGGGCGGATCTGCACCTGGACCACGCGCGGCGCGTACTTGTTGTACTCGTCGCGGGGCTTCGGCATCGCCGCCAGCATGAGCTTGAGGACGTGGATGCGGCCCTCGCGGGCCTGCTCGAGCGCCGTCTTCATGAGCGGGCGGGGGAGGCCCGTGGTCTTGATGTCCATCTGGAGGGCGGTGATCCCGAACTGGGTCCCGGCCACCTTGAAGTCCATGTCGCCCGCGTGGTCCTCGTCGCCGAGGATGTCGGAGAGGACCGCCACCTGGCCGTCCTCCTCGACGAGGCCCATGGCCACGCCCGCGACGGGCTGACGGATCTGGATGCCCGCGTCCATCATGGAGAGCGTGGCGCCGCAGACCGTCGCCATCGACGACGAGCCGTTGCTCATGAGCACGTCGGAGACGACGCGCAGCGTGTAAGGAAACGTGCCCGGGTCGGGGAGCACGGGCAGCAGCGCGCGCTCGGCGAGCGCCCCGTGGCCGATCTCGCGGCGCGAGGGCCCGCGGATGGGCCGGGTCTCGCCCACCGACATCGGGGGGAAGTTGTAGTGCAGGTAGTACTTCTTCTTCGTCTGCACCGCGAGCAGGCCGTCCACGATCTTCTCGTCGTCCGCGGTGCCGAGCGTGGAGGCCACGAGGGCCTGCGTCTCGCCGCGGGTGAAGAGGGCCGAGCCGTGGGCGCGCGGGAGCACGCCGACCTCGATCTGGATCGGCCGGATGTCGGCGGGGCCGCGACCGTCCACGCGCTTCCCGGCGAGGGCCGCGCGGCGGATGATGTCGCGCTCGACCTCGTGGATCGCGGCGGAGACGTCGGCGGCGGAGAACTTGCCCGGGGCGGGCACCTTGTTCTCCTTGTCCACCAGCGCGGCCTTGATCGACTTGGCCACCGCCGAGACGGCGGTCTGGCGCTCGGGCTTCGTCGGGCGGTGGAGCGCGTCCTTGAGCGGCGTGCGCCACGCGGTCGCGACGGCCTTGATCGCCTCGGGGTTCACCGGCTTGGGGGTGAACTCGGCGGGCTTCCAGCCGACCTTGCGGCGGAGCTCCTCGATGGCGTCGCAGATCCGCTGGATGATCTCGTGGCCGAAGTAGATGGCCTCGAGCATCACCTCCTCGGAGAGCTCGCTGGCGCCGGCCTCGACCATGGTCACGGCCGTCTTCGTGCCGGCGACCACGAGGTCGAGCGGGCTCGCCACCATCGTCGCGGTGTCGGGGAACGCGACGAACTCGTCGCCCTTCATCCCGATGCGCACGGCGCCGATGGGGCCGAGGAAGGGGAGCGGCGCGACGGCGAGCGCGGCGCTCGCGGAGATCACGGACAGGACGTCGGGATCGTTCTCCTGGTCGAAGGAGATGACGAAGCTCTGCACCTGCACGTCGTCGATGAAGCCCTCGGGCCAGAGCGGGCGGATGGGCCGGTCGGCCATCCGCATCGTCAGGATCTCCTTGGGGCTCGGGGCGCTCTCGCGCTTGAGGAAGCCGCCGGGGATCTTGCCGCTGGCGTAGGTCTTCTCGCGGTAGTCGATGGTCAGCGGGAAGAAGTCGGTGCCTTCCCGGGACGGGCCCGAGCTGGCGCCCGACAGGACCATCGTGTCGCCGTACCGCACGAGCGCGGAGCCGGCCGCGAGGCGCGCCAGGCGCCCCGTCTCGATCGTCAGGGTCTTGCCACCGACGTCGAGCTTCACTTCATGAGCGGGCAATCTTCCCTCCTCTATCTACGGATCCCGAGACGGGCGATGAGGCCCTGATACGTGTCAGGGTTGGTGCGAGCCAGGTATCGGAGCAGCCGCGAGCGCTTGCCGACCAGCTTCAGAAGGCCACGGCGCGTGGAGAAGTCCTTCGGCGCCGTCTTCAGGTGCTGCGTGAGGTGCCGGATCCGCTCCGTCAGGATCGCGATCTGGACCTCGGGGGACCCGGAGTCGGCCTCGTGGCGCCGGTTCTTCTGGATCACCTCGGCCTGGTGCTGCTTCTCGAGGGGCATCGTGCCGTCCTCCGCCACCGGCGGTCTAGCGCGCACCCCACGGGGGCGGGCCGGACTCGCGGTCGTCTCGGAACTTGGGGTTGAACGTGGAATGTGAACGGGGGAAGGTAGCGCGGGGATCGGGACCCGCCAAGGAAGGGCGCCCCCGGGGGGGGGCGGGCGGGGCGTGGCGCCGCTCGCCCGGCGTCGGGGGGACCTCGTGCCAGGGCAGATCCGGCGGCTCGAACCGGGGGGGGGAGTCGGGGGGCGCGGGGGGCGGGGGGCGGGGGGCAGAGGCCCCCGGGCCCCCCCGCCAGCGCCCAGCGGGGAGCGGGGCGGCGAACCCTGTCGGAGGGGGGGCGTAGGATACGAACAATCAGCGAACTTCTGCGCTGGAGCACCCCCATGACCCCTCCCTCCTCCGACCCCCTCGGATCTCCTCACTCTCCGGCGACGGCCCTCCCCGCGGCAAGCTCCTGCGCCTCCCCCGTGGCTCCTGCGGGGGCGCCGACGCAGGTCTCCCCCAGCGGGCCGGGGAGCCTCCCCACCCCCGCCGACCCCACGGAGATGCGCGCGGGGCTGGAGACGGAGGAGGTGCTCCGGCGCCTCGCGCGGGCGGCTCGGCACGAGGAGACGGGTCGGCGGGTGCTGGCCTTCTATCTGGTCGAGATGGACGCTCGGCGGCTCTACCAGGCGACCGGCCACGGCAGCACCGCGCACTACGCCGAGGCGCGCCTCGGCCTCGATCGACGGCGGGTGGCCGAGCTGCTCCGCGTGGGGAAGCAGCTGCTCGAGCTGCGCGAGGTGGACCGCGCCTTCTGCGAGGGGCGCCTGGGCTGGGCGAAGGTGCTCATCGTCGCGCGGATGGCCACGCCCGAGCACGAGGCGGCGTGGCTTGAGCGCGCGCTCGCCCTGGACGCCCGCGCGCTGGCGCTGCTCGCGGCGCGATCGCGGGAAGGCGGCGCGCCGCGCGCACCGGGCGACGAGAAGGGGCTGCCCGAGATCCGCTTCCCCGTCAGCGCCGCGGTGAGCTCGCTCGTCTGCGCCAAGCTCGAGCAGGCGCAACGCCTCCTCAGCGCGGAGGTCGGGCGCGAGGTCGACGTCGCCACGCTGCTCGACGCGCTGCTCGACCAGTTCCTCGCGACGCAGGCCGACGGCAGCGTGCCGGGCCGGGCGCGCGTCGACGCCTCGGCCTACCGCGTGCACTTGGTCGAGACCGGCGAGCGCGGCGCTCCGCTGCTGGTCACGACCGAGGACGGGCTGCTGCCCGTCGATGAAGGCGGCGCGGGAGGCGCGGGGGCGACGTCGGAGGCGCTGCGCTGCGACGCCGGCGTGCGCAACCACTACGCCCCCGGAAGGCACGTCGCCGC
>CAZJJQ010000483.1:0-3735 GCA_964546345.1 uncultured Planctomycetales bacterium | reverse complement strand
CGGATGTCGCCGTCGGCCACCGCGTAGGGCTCGTGGACGTTCGTGCGCATCTTCTTGAGGATGGCCTCCTTCACGCGGCCGATGACCCCGTTGTACGGGCCGGTCATCCCGCAGTCGGTGAGATAGGCGGTCCCGCCGGCGCGGATCGTGGCGTCGGCCGTCGGGACGTGGGTGTGCGTCCCGAAGACGAGGGCGGCGCGGCCGTCCACGTGCCAGGACAGCGCGATCTTCTCGCTCGTGGCCTCGGCGTGCATGTCGATGATCACGAGGTCCGCGGTGTCCTTCATCGAGGCGAGGGCGCGGTCGGCCTCCTCGAAGAAGTCGCCCTGGGCGTTCATGAACACCTTGCCCTGCAGGTGGATCACCCCGACCTTGACGCCCCTCGGGCCGTCCACGACGCAGGTGCCCCGGCCGGGCGAGGCCTTCGGCCAGTTCGACGGGCGGAGAAGGCGCTCCTCCTTCTCGAACAGCGGGAACGCCTCCTTCTTGTCGAAGGCGTGGTCGCCCATGGTCACGACGTCGGCGCCGGCGGCGCGGAGCTCGCGGTAGATCTTGTCGTTGATGCCCGCCCCGGCGGCGGAGTTCTCGGCGTTGACGACGACGAAATCGACCTCGCGGGTGCGGCGGAGCTCGGGCAGGAAGTGGGCGCAGGCGATGCGGCCGGGGCGGCCCACGACGTCGCCGACGGCGAGGATGCGGATCATGCCGCCATGGTAGCCGCAGCCGGGGCCATCCCCGACGGGAGAGAGTTCCCTGGCCGTCAGCGCGCCCCGAAGAACGCTCTCAGCGCGCCTTGAAGACGTTGCAGAGCTGGTCGATCGCCGCCGCCTCGAAGCGGTACCAGACCCAGACGCCGCGGCGCTCGCGCGAGAGGAAGCCCGCGTCGTGGAGGACCTTGAGGTGATGGCTGACCGTGGGCTGGGAGAGCTTGAGCGGCGCGATGAGCGCGCCGACGCAGGCCTCTCCCCGGGGCGCCTGCCGGATGAGGGAGAGCAGGCGCACCCTCGCGGGGTCGGCCAGCACCTTCAGGCGACGGGCGATGCGGCGGGCATCGCTCGGGGAGAGGCGTTCACCGAGGAGGGTCGGGGGGCGTTCCAGGAGGGCGCGGGAGGGCATCGCGGGAATCTACCCGCCCCTGCGGGCGCGGGGCCGTACTTTGATCCGGCCTTGATCGGATCGGGCGAGACTGAAGTCCGGGGTGGCAGTCGCCCCCCGGCGGGCCCGGGCCCGCGACGCCCCCCTCCGGCCCCGCTGCCCGTCCTCCCCGAGCGCGCCCCATGGACCCGAGCTCCCCCCCGACGCCGCCGCTCCGGACGGGCCTCTCCTGCCTCGACCGATGGCTCACCCTGTGGATCTTCCTCGCCATGGCGGTGGGCGTGGCGCTCGGGGCCCTGGTCCCCGGGGTGGAGGGCGCAATCGAGGGGCTTGCGGTGGGCACCACGAACGTGCCCATCGCCCTCGGCCTCGTGGTGATGATGTTCCCGCCCTTCGCCAAGGTCCGCTACGAGGCCCTGGGCCGGGCCCTGCGGGACCGGAAGGTGCTCGGCCTGTCCCTCGTGCAGAACTGGGTGGTCGGCCCGGCCCTCATGTTCCTGCTCGCCGTCGTCTTCCTGCCGGACGAGCCCGCCTACATGAGCGGGCTGATCCTGATCGGCCTGGCCCGATGCATCGCCATGGTGATCGTCTGGAACGATCTCGCCGAGGGCGACCGCGAGTACGCGGCGGGCCTCGTGGCGTTCAACAGCGTCTTCCAGGTGCTCTTCTACAGCCTCTACGCCTGGGTCTTCGTCTCCCTCCTGCCCCCCCTGCTCGGCCTGCGCGGCACGGAGGTCCACGTCGGCATCGGCCGCATCGCCGTCAGCGTGGCGATCTACCTCGGCCTGCCCATGCTCGCCGGGTTCCTCACGCGGCAGGCGCTCCTGCGCGCGCGGGGCCGGGAGTGGTACGAGGGCGTGTTCCTGCCCCGCATCGGCCCCCTGACGCTGTTCGCCCTCCTCGGCACGATCGTCGTGATGTTCAGCCTGAAGGGCGGCCTCATGCTGCGCATCCCGCTCGACGTCGCCCGGATCGCGCTCCCGCTGCTCCTCTACTTCGTCGGGATGTTCCTCGTCAGCTTCTGGATGGGCCGACGCAGCGGCGCCGACTACGGGAAGACCACGACGATCGCGTTCACCGCGGCCAGCAACAACTTCGAGCTGGCCATCGCGGTGGCCGTCGCGGTGTTCGGCCTCGACTCCGGCCAGGCGTTCGCGGCCGTGATCGGCCCGCTGGTCGAGGTGCCGGTCATGCTGGGCCTCGTGCACGTCGCGCGGGCGCTCCGACGCCGCTGGTTCCGGCACGAGGCCCCCTCGTAGCGGTCCCCCGCCGCCCCCCTTCGACGCCCGTCCCCACGCCCCCTCCCCCCGCCGCCCCCCACCTCCCTCCCATGGCCCGAGTCCCCACCGTCCTGTTCGTCTGCGTCCACAACGCCGGCCGTTCGCAGATGGCCGCCTCCTTCCTCGAGGCGAAGGCCCGGGGCCGCGTCCTCGCGCGCTCGGCCGGGAGCGCGCCCGCCGACCGGGTGAATCCCGTGGCCGTCGCCGCCATGGCCGAGGTGGGGCTGGATCTGTCGAAGGCGGTCCCGAAGCGCCTCGCGGAGGCGGGCGTCCGCGAGGCCGACGTCGTGGTGACCATGGGGTGCGGCGACGCGTGTCCGTACTTCCCCGGCAAGCGCTACGAGGACTGGAGGCTCGAGGACCCGGCGGGGAAGGACCTCGAGGCCGTCCGGCGGGTCCGCGACGAGATCGAACGGCGCGTGGAGGCCCTGCTGCGGAGCCTCACCGCGCCCAGTCGATGACCTGGGTCTCGCGGAGCACGGTGACGCGGATCTCGCCCGGGTAGGAGAGCCCCTGCTCCACCGCCTTCGCGATCGCGCGCGCGAGGGACGGGGCCTCGGCGTCGGAGACCGAGGCGGCGTCCACGATCACCCGGACCTCGCGCCCCGCCTGCACGGCGTAGGCCTCGGTGACGCCCGGGAAGGCGGCCGCGACGGCCTCGAGGTCCTTCATGCGGCGGACGTAGCGTTCGGCGTCGTCGCTGCGTGCGCCCGGGCGGGCCGCGCTGATGGCGTCGCAGACCTGCACGAGCACCGCGTAGGCACTCTCCTGGGGCACGTCCTCGTGGTGCGAGGCGATGGCGTTCACGACGAGCGGAGCCTCCCCGCAGCGGCGGGCGACGTCCCCGCCGACGGGCGCGTGGGCGCCCTCCACCTCGTGGTCCACGGCCTTGCCGAGGTCGTGGAGGAGCCCCGCGCGGCGGGCGAGCCGGGCGTCGAGGCCCATCTCGGCGGCGAGGACGCCGCAGAGGTGGGAGACCTCGACGGCGTGCCGGAGCACGTTCTGGCCGTAGGACGTGCGATAGCGCAGCCGGCCGAGCAGCGTGAGCACCCGCGGGTGAGCGTCCCCGAGGCCGCACTCGAGCACGGCGGCGCGTCCGGTCTCGACGAGCTCCGCCTCGAGGGCCTTCGTCGCGGCCGCGACCGCCTCCTCGACGCGCGCCGGGTGGATGCGGCCGTCCGCCACGAGGTCGGCCATGGCGCGCCGGGCCGCCTCGCGGCGGACCGGGTCGAAGCCGGAGATCGTGACGACCCCGGGCGCGTCGTCCACGAGCACGTCGCAGCCCGTGGCCTTCTCGAAGGCGCGGAGGTTGCGCCCCTCGCGCCCCACGATGCGGCCCTTGAAGGCGTCGTCGGGCAGG
>CAZJJQ010000482.1:0-3736 GCA_964546345.1 uncultured Planctomycetales bacterium | reverse complement strand
TACCGCCGGAAACCTGCGCGCGGCGCGCAGATTTCGGGCGGTAGTAGATCAGTCCGGGTCGATCACGTAGTCCACGTAGCCGATCATCATCTCCTCCCACGTCTGATCGCCCCACCGGACGGTCGCCGCCGGGTCGGGGTTGTAGGGGTTCTTCTCCGAGTTGTCGAAGTGGGCCAGACACTTGAGGAACGCCCCCTTGGGGACCTTCTGCGGGACGGCGAGGCGATACGGCGTCTGCCAGTTGAAGTCGAAGGCGGGCACGTCGAGGATCGTCTCGTCGGGTTTGCCCGGGCGCATGATCAGGTACCGGAACGACTTGCCGCGCAGGTGCATGTGCGGCATGTAGGACAGGATGCGCGCGTGGAACGGCACCGGGACCAGGGCCTTCACCTCCCAGTCCGCCGCCCCGGGCGGGATCTCGAAGGCGGGGTTGAACGCGCCCGCGGTCTTCACCTCGCGCTCGGGCTGCCCCTTCAGGAACCGGAACCCGATGCGCGTCGTGTCCTCGCGCGCCACGCCGCTCGGCGTGTAGTGCATCTGGAAGAGCAGGGTGGCTCCCTTCGGCAGCCTCTTGGCCATGCCCTCCGGGTACACGTGCGCCTTCCCGCCCGGCACCATGGCGGCGAAGAAGCCGCTGGTGGGGGTGAACAGGGCCATCTTCGCGCCGCGCCGCTTGAGCCCCTCGGGCTCGACCGCCACGAGGACGTGGTGCACGACGTCGGGGGCGCCGGGTGAGACCTCGACGGCCGAGACCCAACGATCCTCGGGGAAGTCGGTCTTCACCTCGACGAACCGGTAGGGGACCACGCCCTCCGCCGGCACCTGTTCGGGCCGGGAGAAGCCGAACACCGCGTCCGGCGTGCCGATCTCCCACGCGCCCGAAGCGACCACGGGAGGGGGCGCAGGCGCCTTCGCCGCGTCTCCCACGGGCGCGCCCGCGTCGAGCCACGCGAGCAGCGTCTTCTTCTCGTCCGGGGAGAGCCGGCGGTCGTTGGAGAACGCCACCCCCGCGGGGGCCACGGCGTGCCACGGGGGCATGCGCCCCTCGAGGACGACGGCCTTGAGGACGGCGACGCGGGGCGCCACGTCCGCGTGCACGCGCAGCGAGAAGGGGGCCGCGGTGCCCGGCTGATGGCACGTCGCGCAGCGGGCGTGGACGATGGCCGCCGCGGCACCGCTCCAGGTGGGGGCGTTCGCGCCGGCCGCGGACTTCGGCGTGGGGAAGCTGAGGGGGCACCCCGGCGCCTCCGTGGCCTCGACCGCCACGGCCTTCGCGGACAGCACGGCCTCGAGCGCCTCCGTCAGCCACTCGTGCTCGGGCCGGTCCCGGCGGCCCTTCGGGTCGTACTGATCGTCCACGGCGCCGCGATAGCGCACGCGCCAGTGGGGATCGAGCACCACCACCGTGGTGGTCGTCATCGCCGAGAGCCGCGAGGCCAGGGTCGCGTCCGGGTCCACCAGCAGGGGATACGGGAGGGCATGCTTTCGGACGAACGCGCGCAGGTCGGCGACGTCGCGATCCACGTCGCTCGAGATGCCGAAGAAGCGCACGCCGCGCGGCGCGTAGCGCTGGGCCAGCGCGGCGAGCCGGGGCGCGTAGACCTCGGCCACCGGACATCCGGGGGCCGTCCACGCGAGGACCACGGCGCTCGCGCCGCGCGTGTCGGAGAGCGCGTGCGGCGTGCCGTCCACGTCGTTCAGCGTGAACGAGCGCACGCTGTCGGCCCGGGCGGAGGGCTTCGCCTCGCCCTTCGGCCGCTCGCCGGCGCGCGCGCGGGAGACGGCGAGCCCGGACCCTGCGACCGCCAGCGCGACGACCGCCGCGACGAACGTGGATGTGAGACGCATCGACGAGCCCTCCGCCGGCACAGGGTCGCACACGCCCTGCCGAAGCGAAGTGGAAGGGGGCAGGTCAGGTCGCATGCGCGGGATCCACCGACGTCGCCCCTCCCGCGCCCGGTGCGTCCGGCGTGGCCGGGGCCACGGGACTTCGGCCAAGGGACGACGGACGGGGAGGGTGGTGGAGGCGGGGGGAATCGAACCCCCGTCCCGAAACGGGCACCGGTCGGCGACTACGCGCGTAGTCCGCGTTTTGTTGTCGTCTCTCGGCCCCCCCACGGACGGGCTGCCCGAAAGACCAGCCGGAGAGGTCTCGCTCCCCGTTCGTCCGGCGGCGGACGGGTTGCCAGCCCACGAATGACGATCCCGATCCCTCCGTGGGCGAGAGGGGGGATCGCGCTTTCTAGTGGTTCAGACTAGGCAGCGAGAGCGAGGTTGCTGTTGGCAACTTCGGTTTCCCGGGGGGATTTACGAGCGACCCGAGATGCTCGGCGCGCCTCCGATCGGGGCCTGGCGTCCGGTCGAATCCGTTCGCCCCCACGCGACGACGTCGGTGGAACCCCGCGCAAGCGACCTCACCTGTCAAAGAGCAGGGCCCCACGACCCGGCGGCGCACTGTACCCCGCGCCCAGGGTCCTCCGCGCATCCTGCGGGCCCCCGCCCCGCCCCCGCCGCCCCCGACCTCCTCCCCGCCTCTGCCCGACGACCCGGGCGGTCCGCCCGCTACCCGCGGCGGACTGCCCGGCGCATGTCGCGCTCGGCGCTCTTCTTCTTGAGGTCCTCGCGCTTGTCGAACTGGCGCTTGCCCCGGCCGACGCCGATCTCGACCTTCACGTGGGAGCCCCGGAAGTAGAGGGACAGGGGGACCATCGTCGTGCCCTGGCCCGCGATCAGGCCCTCGAGCTTGTTCAGCTCGCGACGGTGCACGAGGCACTTCCGGCGGCGGCGGGGCTCGTGGTTGAAGTACGACGCCTGAGGCAAGGGGAGGATGTGGACGCCGTACATCCACAGCTCGCCCTGCTCGATCCGGGCGTACCCGTCCTGGAGGCTCGCCCCGCCGTTGCGCAGGGACTTCACCTCGCTCCCGAGCAGGGCCAGCCCGGCCTCCACCACGTGGGAGATGGCGTAGTCGTGCCTCGCCTTGCGATTCGTGGCCAAGGAGATCTTGGGCAGGCTCTCGGGATCCACCCGGCGACGCGGGGAGGCTGCGCGGGGGTCTTGGGTCCGGGACACGCCGAGTATCTTACGGCCCGCCCATGGCCCCCCGCGCCCCCCTCCTCCCCCTGGCGGCCGTGGCGCTCCTCCTGGGCTGCACGCAGAGCCCCCCAGCCCGCCCCTGCGAGCGGCCCCGCTGCCGGACGGTGGGGGAGCGGGCGCCGGCGTTCGTGGGGGGCGACCCGGCCGAGAAGGGGTGGGTGAAGGCCGACGACGGCCTCCTCTGGGTCGAGGCCCGGGACGCCGAGGCGTTCCGCGCGGGGCGCCTGCGCCTGGGAGACGGGACCGTCCCGTTCGCGGAGGCCGACCGCGTCCCGAAGTCGGCCGACGGCGGGTACGCGCTGCGCACGGACCACCTGCTGCTGCGGACCAACGTGACGTTCGGGCGGGCGCGCGAGCTGGCCGCCCTCGCCGAGGCCCACGTCGGCCGAGTCCTCGAGGTGTACGGCCCTGCGCTCGACCTGCGCCTCCCGGAGGATCCGCTGCGGCTGGTGGTGGCCGCGCGGCGCCCCGAGTTCGGACGCCTGCTCCAGGAGAAGGTGTCGGACCCGGTGGAGTGGGGCGCGTTCTACGATGCCCGGGACGGCATCGTGTACGCGAGCGACGAGCCGCTCGGGCAGGGGGGCGTGGGGGTCGTCGCCGACCTCCGGCACGAGCTGACGCACGCGATCCTCGACCTCGG
>CAZJJQ010000481.1:0-3737 GCA_964546345.1 uncultured Planctomycetales bacterium | reverse complement strand
GCTCGGCCCCCCCCTCTCCGGCGACCGGCGTCTGCGGTGCCGTGGACGCGCCCGCGCGCGGCAGGAGGACCACGCCGCCCACGGCCGCGGCGAGGGCGAGCCCGACGGCGACCGCCTGCTTCACGCTGAGCGCCACGACGCCTCCCTTCGCGACCACCGGCCCCCACCCTCCGCCGAACGTGCCCACCCCCGTCGGCAGGGGCGCGAACGCGAACGCCGCCAGCGCGTCCCGCCCGTGACGATCGCCTCCGGTGAGGCGCGCGCGGAGCTGCTCCACGCCCCGTCCGATGCGGGTCCGCGCGGTCTCGGTGGGCACGCCCGTCCGACGCGCCACCTCCCGCGGGGGGAGGCCTTCGAAGTACCGCAGCACGACGGCCGTGCGGAGCGGCTCCTCGAGCCGCATCACGGCGTCCACCACGCGCCGATGCACCTCCGCCTGCGCCACGGTCTCCGCCGCCGACGGGGCCACGCTGCGCGTACCCGCCGCGATCTCGTGGATCTCCCGCCGTCCCCGGGCGCGTGCCCGATCCACGGCCCGGTTGCGCAGCACGCGCCCGAACCACGCACGCACCCCCGCCACGCCGTGCGCCCGCGTGGGCGGACGTTGTAGGGCCGCGACCCAGGCGTCCTGCGCGAGGTCGTCGGCCGCGGCGGGGTCGCGCACGAGCGTGCGCGCGAGCCCCTGGACCCAGGCGCGATGCCGCAGGAGCTCCTCGATCGGCACGGGGACGGCGTCGGGCGACCTCATCGCCACAGTAGACGTCGGCCGCACGGGATCCGCGCCAGGCGGGGGATTCCGGGGGCGCCGGGGGCAAAGGGGGGAGCGGGGGGGCGCGGAACGCCGCCCTGGGTGGGGGCCTCCCCGCGGTGGCTGCGATGCTGTCATGATGCGGGGCATGGGTCCTCGACTTCGGGCGGCGGGCGTCGCGCTGCTCGCCGGGCTCGGCGTGCTCCTGCTGGTGCTGGGAACGCGGGGGATCGGCCCGTTCGCGGGGCGCGGGCACGGAGACCGGGAGGCCGGGGTCCCCGTGCCGGGAGCGCCGGCGGCCGACCCGCCTGCGGAGGCCGGAGGCGACGCTGCGTCCGGGCGGTCGTCGGACGCGGGCGCGCGGCTCGTCGGGTCGGGCCCCCTGCGTGCGCCCGAGCCGTGGGAGCTGGCCGTGCGCGTCACGAGGAGGCCGGCGGACGAGCACGCGGTGGCCGCGCCGTGGCCGGCCCGGGTGCGGCTGGTCCATCGGGTGGGCGCGGTCGAGGAGGTGCTCGGCGAGGCCGTGGCCGGGGCCGATGGGGTGGCGATCCTCGACTTGGCGCCGCTGCGGAGGATCCCGACGCCCGCGATCGAGTCGAGCGTGAGCGTGCGGGTGAACGCGGAGCGGTCCGCGCCGGAGGAGCTCGGCGCGGAGGAGTGGCGCGACGTTCGCCCGCCGCCGGAGGGGCCGGCGCGCGTCGACCTCGAGGTCGAGCTCGAGGAGGCCCGTTGCGTCCGAGGGCGCGTGACCGATGGAGCCGGGCGTCCGGTCGCCGGCGCGCAGGTGCGCGTCGAGAACAGGGCCGCGTGGTTCGCCGGCGCGCTCACGGACGGCGAGGGCCGCTACGAGCTCGGCGTGCCCGCCCCTCCTCTCGAGGCGTTCCGGCTCGTCGCCGAGCACGCGGCGTTCGGGGTCGCGACGTCGCCGCCGGTCGCGGGCGACACCCCAGAGCCCGCGGAGCTGGCCGACCTCGTGCTCTCGGCGGACGCGGGGATCGCGGGCGAGGTCTCCTGGCCGAACGGCGCTCCTGCGGCGGACGTCGAGATGGAGGCGGTCCGGAGCCGCGAGGACGACGTGGAGGGGGGATCGATGCGCGGAAGCGCCAGCACCGACGCGCGAGGCCGGTTCCGCCTCCCGGTGACCGCGGGCCACCGCTACGAGGTCGGTCCCGTGCTCCACGGCGACGACGTCCCGCGCCTCCCTGCGCTCGCGGACGGACCTCCCTTGCGGTTCGTGCTGGACGCCTACCGTCTGCGGGTGCGGGTCCGCGACGCCGAGGGGCGACCCGTGCCGGGGACGTGGGTCGTCGTGCGCAGGATCCCGAACGACCTCCCCGCGGCGTGGGCCCGCGGGGAGGTGCGGGACGAGCCGCTCCCTCAGCCCGTGCCGTGGCTTCCGGGGACGAACTACCGGGCGGCCGGCCCCGAAGCCGAGGTGAGGCTGCTCGTGCCGGCGGGCAACGCGGTGCTGGTCTCGGCCCCACGGGACATGCAGCGCGTGGCGGAAGCGGCGGTCGAGGCGCTGGGCGCCGCCGGGGAACGCACGATCGACCTGGTGCTCTGGCCTCGGTCGGCGAGCGGCACGATCCGGGTGGTGCGCGGGGCCCCCGCGGGAGCTCCGGCGCCTGCGATCGGGTACCTCGTGCAGACGCTGGGAGGGGCCGACCTCTCCGTGGGCTACCTCGACGCCGAGGGCCGCGTGCCCGTGCCCCTTCCCGTCGGCTCCCTGGCGCTGACCCTCGTGACGGTGTCGGCGCAGAGCGCCCCGGAGGATCGATCGTCCCTGACGTACGAGAGGCCGTGGAGCGGGGATCTGGCGGCCTCCTCCTTCCCGTGGCGCGGGCTCGTGCGCGTGCAGCCGCAGCGCGAGACCCTCGTGACGCCCACGTTCCGCCGCGGCGCGAGGGTGCGCATCCGCGTGGAGGAAGGGCCCGGCGAGCTGGCGGGCACGGAGGTGTTCGCCCGCCGCAAGGGGACAGAGGTGGACGTGCCGCTGCGGCGCTTCGGTCGCCAGGCGATTGCCGGCGAGGGCGACTTCTGGGTGGGGGAGGGCCTCGCGCGCCCCCAGGTGACCTCGGAAGACCTTCTCGAGCCCGGCGAGTACGTGTTCCGCTTCCGGTCGGCCGAGGGCGGTGCGCCCGTGGAGCGCCCTGCGATCCTGCGCGCGGGCGAGGTGACGGAGATCGTGTACGAGCCGCGCTGAGCGGTAGCAGTACGGAGGCGGCGCAAGATCCTCTACTCTTCGACGGCGACACCCGGACGCTGGGCACGGGGCAGTCCGTGAGGGGAGGGTGGGGGCGGCGGGGGCCGGGAGGAGCGCTCGGATCTCCCCCTGCTTCGGCTTCCGCGCGGCCGTCAGCGGCGTCCCACGCCCAACGCATGCATCGCTCCCGTTGCGGGTCCTCCGCTCCCGGGTCCCTCGCCGTTCGAAACGACCATCGCCCTACACTGACCCCCAGCGGGGCCCGTAGCCTGCGACCTTCGGGTACGGACTCCCGTGTCTTGGAGGCGCCGATGATCAAGCACCGCAGCAAGCTCCTGTTCGCGATCGCCCTCGCCGCGTCGCCGTGGATCGCCACGCCCGCGCCGGCGGCTCCCGACGAGCCGAGGCCCAACCGATTCTGGTGGCCGGAGCAGCTCGACCTGTCGCCGTTGCGGCGGCACGGGGTGGCCTCGAACCCGATGGGGGAGGGCTTCGACTACGCGAAGGCGTTCTCGAGCCTCGACCTGAAGGCCGTGAAGGCGGACATCAAGGCGCTCCTGACCGCCTCGCAGGACTGGTGGCCCGCCGATTACGGCAACTACGGCCCCTTCTTCATCCGCATGGCCTGGCACAGCGCCGGCACCTATCGCACCATGGACGGACGCGGCGGCGCCGACGGCGGCCAGCAGCGCTTCGATCCCCTCAATAGCTGGCCCGACAACGCCAACCTCGACAAAGCCCGCCGCCTCCTGTGGCCAGTCAAACAGAAGTACGGCCAGAAGCTCT
>CAZJJQ010000480.1:0-3738 GCA_964546345.1 uncultured Planctomycetales bacterium | reverse complement strand
CGGATGACCGCCGGGTTGCGAATCAACGTCAGGCAGGCGCCCGGGATCCCGACGATCAGGTCGGGGCACCCGTCCCCGTTCACGTCCCCGACCGCGACGCACGAGCACGCGGTCCCGCCGAGCAGCGTCGTCGGAGGGCTGAACGTGCCGGGCGACGCCGCGTCCTGCCACCGGATCTCGAGGCCCGCGCCCGTCGGGCACACGAGGTCGGGGTGACCATCCCGATCGAGGTCGCAGGGGATGCACTTGTCCACCTGGAGGGCGACCGCGATGTCGAGCTTCTTCGCGTAGGCGGGCGCCGTCCCGGGGCTCGGATCCTCCGCGTAGTAGACCGCGAGGAGGTCGAAGTCCGGGTCGCCGGTGACGAGATCCACGTGCCCGTCCCCGTCGAGGTCGGCCACGGCACGGAGCTTCCCCTTCGACGGCAGCGACGGCGACTCGCGCAGCCCGTCCACCGCATGCTCGGCCGAGGAGAAGCGCGTGGGCGACTCGCGGATGCCGAAGGCGACCACGGGGGACGGGTTCACATCCCCCTCCGCGGGGCAGCAGACGAGGTCGAGCACGCCGTCCCGATCGACGTCGGCGAGGGCGCAGCCGTCGGAGCAGACGCACCGGGCGGCTCGCGGCTGGCACGCGCCCCCCTGCGCGAGGCCGAGGCGATGGACGCCGGCCTCGTCGATGGCGATGCCTGCGCGGGGGGCCGAGGCGTCCACGCTGCTCAGGACGGTGACCACGGGCCCCTGCGCGTCCACCGTGAAGCCCAGCGGCGCCGACGCCGCGTCGAACACGCCCGGCTCGCCGGGCCGCTGGTGCAGGCAGGCCGCGCTCGAGCCGTCCTCGGCGAGCACCACGACGTCGCACCAGCCGTCGCCGTCCACGTCGCCGACCGCGAAGGAACGGCCCGTGGACGCCTTCGTCGGCGACTCGCGCACCTTGAACGCCTGGCCCGCTCCGCCGTGCACCACCGCGACGGCATCCACGTCGGGGCGGTTCGTCACGAGATCGAGGAAGCCGTCCCGATCGAGGTCGCACAGCACGAGCCCGCTGCACGCGCCCACGGGGGGTGGAGCCTTGCCGGGGACGTAGCTCGGTGGCGCGCCCGCGACCTGCAGGAGGATCTCCGCCTGCCCCGTCGAGGTCTCGAGCGCGACGATGTCGGAGAGCCCGTCGCCGTTCACGTCGCCCACGGCGACGCGATCGCCGGCGACCGTGGTCGCCACCGACCCTCTCCAACGCCACTGGTGGTACCGCGCGGCGCCGCCGCCCCCACCCCCGCCGCTGCCGTCCTCGCTCTCGAAGATCCGCACCTCGTGCGCGGCGGGCAGGGTCACGACGAGCAGGCAGCCGTGGTCGGGGTCGTAGTCGCCTTCGCAGGCGTCGCCGAGCCCGTCGCCCACGAGCACCTGAGAGCCCGGCGCGTACGCCTCGGGCCCCCGCACGAGCCGCTTCGTGCCCCCGAGCGACGGCAGCGACGGAGACTCCCGGAGCTTCGTCGCGAGCAGCGTCGAGAAGGAGGCCGTCGTCGCATCGTGCACGAGCAGGTCGGCCACGCCGTCCCCGTTCACGTCCCCGACGGCGACGCGCGAGATGCGCCCCCGCGACTCGATCACGTGCGGGAAGCTGTAGGTCCTGCGCGTCTCGCCGGGTCCTCCGTCCCCTCCGCCCCCTCCGCCACCGCAGGCGACGGTGAACAACGGCAGGAACGCGGCCCAGGCGCGAACGCGGTGACGCATGCAGGACCTCCGGCGAGAGCAGTCCGTAGAGCCCGGAGCATCGAATCGCCCCGCACCGCCGCGCGCAAGCGCAATGTCCGCATGCCGAGGGCGGTCCGGCGGTCGGACGGGTGGCAGGTCAGGGGGGCGGCGGGGGCAGGGCCGCCTCGAGGAGCGGAGGGAGGCGGGCGCCGCGGCGCGCCCCAGGCGAGGGCTCCGTGTGGATCCGGGCCGCGCCGGTGGGTCGCCGATCCCCCGCGGTTCGCGACGGGATCGCACCGCCCCTGGTGGCGATCCAGGGCCGCGAGCCGCCGGCCCCGACCGGGTCGGCCCCTTCGACGAGGCGGGGCCTGTCCGGAGGCCCGCATCGCCCGGGACGTGGCCCGGCCCCTCCCCGCCTGCTCTACTCCCCCGATGCCGCCGCTGGTCCCGGTCCTGCCGTTCGTCTTCCTGGGCGCGCTCCTCTACTCGAGCGTGGGCCACGGCGGCGCGACCATCTACATGGCGATCCTCACGCTCGCGGGTTTCGCCGTCGGGCCCCTCGTCACGTCGATCCTCGTCCTCAACATCGTCGCGGCGGCCATCGGCTTCGTGGCGTTTCAGCGGGCCGGCCACGTCCGCAGGGACCTGCTGATCCCCTTCCTCGTCACGAGCGTCCCCATGGCGTATCTCGGCGGGCGGATCCCGCTCGGGGGGCGTGCGCAGGCGTGGATCCTCGGCGCGGCGCTCTTCGCCGGTGCGCTGCGCCTCATCCTCATCCGCCCCCCGACGACGCCCGTGGCGCCCCGCCTGGCGGCCGCGCGCCCGGTCCTCTCCCCCGTGCTGGGCGCCGCGCTCGGCTTCCTCGCCGGCACGACGGGCATCGGCGGCGGGATCTTCCTCTCCCCCATCCTCTTCCTGCTCGGCTGGGCCACCGTCCGGGAGGCCGCGGGCGTCGCCAGCGCGTTCATCGTCCTCAACTCGATCGCGGGCCTGGCGGCGAAGCTCCCGCGCCAGTCGCTCGATGGGAACGCCCTGGCCCTGCTCTCCGGCGTCGTGATCGCGGGGGCGCTGCTGGGCTCCCACCTCGGCGCGAGGCGCATCCCCCCCCGCGCGCTCCAGGTGCTGCTCGGCGTCGTGCTCCTCGTCGCGTCCGTGCGCGCGGTGCTGTAGGCACGAGGGCGCCCCCCGGCCCGTCCGGCGCGGGCGCGGGCCCCCGCCGCCCCCGGAATCCTCAAACCCGCGGCCCGCCGGCCCCGTTGACCTCCCCGTCAGACGGGTCCCGAGGGGTCCCGCGGGCCCCGCCCGCCCCCCGACGGCCCGGGGAGGTCGCCATGGCGCAGGGCTCCATCCGTCTCGGCATCGCGTTCGCCGCCGCCCTCGGGGCCGTCTTCGGCCTCGGCGCTCCGCCCGCGCGCGCGTGCGGCAACGACGGCGAGGCGAAGCCCATGGAGCGCGAGCGTTTCCCCGACGTCGTGTCGGCGATCTCGGGGAAGTTCGTGCGGCACTCGCCCGCGTGGCTCGCGTGGCGCGCACAGGATCGCGCGCAGCGGCTCGCGCTCGCCGTCGCGCAGGAGGCCGGCCCCGCGACGGCGCGTTCCAGCCCCGAGGAGGTGAAGGCGCAGCTCCCGCTGCTCGACGACCTCGGGGTCGCGTACGACAAGCTCGGGCGCGCGCCCGAGGCCATCGAGCAGGGGCGCAAGGCCCTCGAGCTGGCGCCCGAGCGCTACGAGTCGCTCGCGAACCTCGGCACGTACCTCGTGCACGCGGGGCGGGCCGAGGAGGGGCTCCCGTTGCTGCGCCAGGCGCTCGAGGTGAAGCCCGACGGGCACTTCGGGCGGCTGCGCATCCAGATCGCGGTGATCGAGTACCTCGAGAGCCGGCGGGAGGGAGGATCGGTGCGGCTGCCGCTCCTGGCCGAGGAGGCGGGGGGCGGCGGGGGCGTGGGCTTCTCCGCGTTCCTCGCGCGCACGCGCACGCCCACGGGCGCGACGGTGACGCCCCTCACGCCCGACGAGCGGATCGCGGCCGTCAAGACCGTGGTGGG
>CAZJJQ010000479.1:0-3739 GCA_964546345.1 uncultured Planctomycetales bacterium | reverse complement strand
TGCGGCAGGCGGGGGGATGGAGGCGGGGATGGCTTCGCCCGACGGGAGCCCGCCCGCCGGCCCCGGCGGAGAGACCGTCGGGCCGGCCCCCGCCGCCCCCCCCGTTCACGTGGACGCCTGGGACGACTTCTTCTCGCGCAACCCGCGGCTCGCGCGTCTCCTGCACGACCTCGACGACCACCTGAAACCGCTCGACACCAACGTGCGCTCCATCAAGGACGAGGGGCTCAAGCTGCTCGGCCAGCCGTTCGCGACGGGCGCGCTCGGGGTCCTCAACGGCCTCCTGTCGATCAGCTTCGGCTTCATCGTGATGCTCGCAGTCCTCTACGTCCTCTACCGCGACGGCGCCCGGATGCGGAAGCTGGTCACCGACCTGGTGCCGATGGACCCCGACCAGACGCTGCGGGTGCTCGACGTCCTCCGCCGGACGGCCTACGCCGCCATCGTCGGGGGGCTCGCCACGGCGCTCATCCAGGGGGCCCTCGGCGGGTCGGCCCTCGCGATCACCGGCGTCAAGGCCCCGGTGCTCTGGGGCTTCGTCATGGCGGTGCTGTCCCTGCTGCCCGTCGGCGGGTCGGCCTTCATCTGGGCGCCGACCGCGATCTACTTCCTCGTCACGGGCGAGTCGGTCAAGGGCTGGTTCCTGATCGTCTGGGGAGTCTTCGTCATCGGCATGGCCGACAACTTCCTGCGGCCCGCGCTCATGCGCAAGGCGGGCGCGGGCGAGATCCACCCGCTGCTGCTGTTCCTCGCGATCCTGTCGGGGATCGGGCTCTTCGGCGTCAGCGGGATCGTGTTCGGCCCGCTGCTCGTGGCCTTCATCCTCGCGGTCGTCTCGATCTACCGCGAGACCGTCGCCAAGTCGCGCCCCTCGGACGGCCCGGGCCCCATCCTGTAGGGCGCCTTCCGACGGGGGTCACGTCCCGGCGCCGGGGCTACTTGCCGCCCTCGAGCTTCTTCGCGAGCATCTCCGCCTCGCCGCGACACGTGCCCCGGAAGCTCTCGTTGGGCTCGCCGTTCTCCTTCTTGATGCCGTCCGCGCACGCGGTGGCGAAGTCGAAGGCGTCCTGCCAGCGGGAGGCCGCCTTGAGGATCTTCATGAGGTTGCCGTACGCGTCCCAGTACCCGTGCTGGGTCCACTCCATGGCCTTGCGGTAGTAGGCCTCGGCCTTTCCGAGGTCGCGGGTCGCGTCGTAGTACTGGAACATGAGGCCCGTGTCGTTGAGGATCTGCGCCCACCCGTGGCGGGTGGGGTACGGCGTGGACTCGACCAGGTCCTCGCGCAGCTCCGGGATGAGCGCGCTGGCCGCGACGTACCACTTCACCGACGCCTGGAGGATGGCCGGGTCCTTCGTCTCGTTGAACGCCTCGCGCGCGAAGAAGCCCGCGTCGTTGCGCACGCCCGACGACCACGGCACGAGGTTCGCCAGGGCCTCGTAGTCGCGCAGCAGCGCCTTCGCCTTCACGCCGTCGCGCACCGCCTCCTGGGCGCGGCCGTTGAGCGCGGCCACGAGCGCGTCCACCGCCGCGCCCGCGCGGACGTGCTTCGGGTCGAGCTCGAGCGACCGCTCGAACGCCTTCTTCGCGCCCGGCGCGTCGCCCTTCTCCGCGAGCAGCGTCCCGATCTCGTACCACCCGAGCGCCGGGAAACGCGAGGCCGCCGCGAACGCCCGATACGCCTTCTCGGCCTCCTCCGTCTTGCCCGACGAGCGCAGCTGGTACGCCCACCAGTACGTGACCGCGGGGGCCTTGGGCTTCTCCTTGACGAGCCGGGTCAGCGCCTCGACCCACGCCTCGGGCTTGCTGCGGTGGAGGGCCGCCAGGCCCTTGAGCGGCAGCTGGCTCTCGCCGTCCAGGTCGATCGCCTTCTCGTACGCCGCCTGCGCGACCGCCTGCTTCGACGGATCCACGCCCGCGAGGTACTGCGCGCAGTAGCCCGTCTTCATCCAGGCGTCGAAGCGCGCCGGGTCGGCCTTCGTGCTCGCTTCGTACGCGCCCAGCGCCTTCTCGAACATCCCTCGCACGTCGTCGTCCACCGTCTTCACGCGGCCGAACGCCTGGGTCGCGCGGTCGTAGAGCAGCTCGCCCTTCCAGTAGAGCGCGAGGCCCGAGCCCGGCTTCTTCGCGAGGACCTCGTCGAGCGTCTTGAGCCCGTTGTCGTAGTCGGCCCCCGCGTAGTACATCCTCGCGAGCCCGACCGCCGCCTCGTCGTCGGCGGGGTCGGCGCGCAGGAGCCGGCGGAACTGGTCGTCCGCGTCGGCGCGGTACCGCTCGTCCTCCGCGATCCACGCCAGGAAGACGTACCCGAGCGCGATGCGCGCCTCGCGGTCCTCCTTGTCCTTGAACAGCCCGCGCAGCCGTCCCTCGACCTCGCCGTAGGCCTCCCCCCCGAGCCGCCCGTCGGCCGCCGCGCGCGCGAGGCCGAGGATCGCCTCCCGGTTCGTCGGCGACGCCTTGAGCGCCTCGCGGAACGCCGCCGCGGCGTCCGCGTGCCGGCCGTCCTTCGCGAGCCGCTTGCCCTCCTCGACGCCTCCGGCGAACGCCGGGGCCACCAGGGCGGCCAGGACGAGCGTCACGGCGGCGATACGGGTGAGTCGCATGGGGAACTTCCGGGGGAACGAGGGAGGAACGGAGCGGGGGTGGGAAGGGCGGGGGGCGGCGGGGGGAGGGGAGCCCCGCGACCGCCCGCGGCGGGTCATGGTCCCGGGAAGCCAGGGGGTGGCAAGGGTTTGCGTTCGCGTGGGCTCGGTCGCCGTGGGTCCGTGGGGCGTCCGGCGTCGGCCGCCCGCGGGCTCCCGTCGCACCTCCCATCGCACGGCCCGTGCCGCGTCGCAGCGCCAGCCCGCAAGGCGCGCGGGGTCGGCGCCCGGACGGGCCCGTCGGCGTGGGGTGGCGCCCCCCGGGGGGTGACGGGCGTTCCGCCGGTAGAATCCCGCCCCGCCATGGGGACCCGCCTCCATCTCGACAAGAACCTGGCCCCCGCGCTCGCCGCGGCGGGGCTCAACTCGGCCGCCGGGATCCTGCGGCTCGCGGGCGACCCGAAGGCCACCAGCGTCGTGACGGTGGTGGACCTCCCCGTGGAGGGCACGGTCGGGAGGTTCCACCTCAAGCGGTACCAGTACGCCGGGTGGGCGACGGCCAAGGGGCTCCTCGGCCGGGGCACGTTCTACGGGACCGCGCCCGAGGTGCTCGAGTTCAAGAACCTCGCCTTCCTCCGCGAGAAGGGCGTGCCGGCCGTCCGCCCCATCGCCGCCGTCGCCGTGACCGAGAAGGGGCTGCTCAAGGCGCACGCCCTGCTCACGGAGCACGTGCCCGACGCCCCCGACCTGGCGCGCCGCCTCGACACGCCCGGCGACCCGGTGCTCTCCGACCCGCGGCTGCGTCGGCGCGTCTGCGAGCTGATTGGCCGCATCGTCCACCGCATGCACACGGAGGCGTTCGCCCATCGCGACCTGTTCGCGCGCAACGTCCTCGTCCGCCTCGACGAGGAGGGCGAGCCCGCGCTCTGGCTGTGCGACTGCCGGCGGGGCGGCCCGCCCTCCCTGCGGTGGAAGTTCGAGGACGACCTCGCCACCCTCGACTCCGACCTGAAGGGGCGGCTCTCCCGCACCGACCGGCTGCGCATCCTGCGGGCGTACACCGGGCCCGGCGACCTGAAGGGCTGGGTCAAGGACCTCGCCGCGCGTCGGGAGCGGCTGGTGGCCGAGCGGCAGCGGCGGGCGTCGTCGGCGCGCAAGGC
>CAZJJQ010000478.1:0-3740 GCA_964546345.1 uncultured Planctomycetales bacterium | reverse complement strand
GGGCGCGGGGGGCGGAGGGAGCGGCACGAGGGGCAGCAGGGGCGCGAGCGGGCCCGCCCCCAGGCGGGTCCAGCGTTCTTCGGAGGCGCCCGCGACGACGAGGAGCCCGAGCCCCGCGCGCACGCGGGCGGAGAGCGCCGCGACCGCCTCCGCCCCGAGGCCGTCCGCCGCATCGGCGTCGAGCACCACCAGGTCGAGGGCGGCCTGCGCGCGCAGGGCGCCGATGGCCTCGGCCGGTGGCGAGACGACCGTCTGGAACCCCTGGGAGGCCAGCACGCGCCGTACGTCCGCGGAGGCGTCCTCCGTCACGACGAGCGCGCGGGGAGGCGCCGCGACGCGCACGATCGTGCGACGGACCGAGGGGGACGCGCCCGGGTGCGCTCGAGGACCCGGCTCCAGCAGGAGGGCCACCTCGTGGAGCCCCGGGGGAAGCGTGAGGCCCTCGAACGCGAGCTCGGGCCCGTCCGGGGGCGCCGGCCGGTGCGCTCGCTCCGCCCCGTCCACGAGGAGCCTGACGGTCGCACCCTCCCCGACGTCGCGGAGCGCCGCGCGCACCGTGAGCGGACCCCGCACGAGATCGGGCACCTCCAGCTCGTCGATCGTGGGGAGGGGCGGGGGCGGCGGCGGGGGAGGGGGGACGATCGCGCCTCGCACCGGGATCCCCGCCGCGAGCAGCTCCTTCGTCGCGGCCTCCACGCCGTCGAGCCGGGTGCGGCCGTCCGTCACGAGGAGCACGAGGCCCGTCGCTTCGGCCCCCACGGCGAGGCGCGCCGCGCCGAGCGCATGCGCGAGCCCTCCGGTCCCGCCCCCGCCCTCCGCGTCGGCGGGGGGCGGAGGTGCGGCGGGATCGAAGGGAGCCGGCGGCTCGGACGCGAGCAGGCCCGTGGCCTCCGCGTCGTCGCGCGCCGCGTGCGCCCGCACGCGCGCGAGGAGCCGCTCCACCCCGGCGCGGCCCGCGGGGGACGCGAACGAGCGGGGATCCAGCACGGTCACCAGGCGACGGGGAGCCCAGGCCTCGAGCTCGAGGGCAGGTCGCAGCGCCGCCGCCGCGATCGCCGCGAGGAGCAGCGCGCGCACCAGCGCGCGCGCGAGGCGCCTGCCGGTGGACCCGGGCTGGCGGAGCTCGAGCACGGCGACCGCGAGCACCGCGGCGCCGTAGCCGAGGGCCACGGGCAGGAAGGGACCCTCCACGCGCACCGGAGGGAGCATCCCGAGCGCCGCCGTGGCCGGGCCCGGCAGCACCGGGCTACTTGGGGGTCCGGACCAGGACGGGATCACCCCAGTCCCCGCGGTCCATGGACTGCAGCCCCTCGCCGAAGTCCACCTCGAGGACGAGGGCCTTCGCGCCGCGGACGTCGAGCGGCCCGATCGTGCGCGCGGCCTCCCCGCCCTTCACGCTGCCCCCGCTCGTCCAGACGGGCTTCCCGTCCACGAGCACCCGGGCCGTCACGTCGCCCTTCGCGCCCTCCTTCGCGGCGAGGGCCTCGTCGTCGATGCCGAACCGGGTCTGGAAGCTCGCATACGCCCCGTCGAGCGGGATCGTCACGACCGTCTTCGCGCGGACGGCGAAGCCGTGGCGGAACGTGGTCCCGGCCACGCGGAGCGGGCAGCCGTCGAGCGTCCGGTCCACGCGCAGCCGGTGGAGCTCCGCGATGAGCTTCCGGTCGGAGACGGTGTCCTCGTAGAACGGGGTCCACTCGCTCGTGAAGGGGAGCCGGCTCGCGTACGTGAACGCCCCGCCCCACCACCGGATCGTGGCCACGGCCTCGCGGGGCACCTCCACGACGAGTCCCGATCGCGTGGTCACCCGGAGCGTCTTCGCGTCGCCCTCGATCGACGTGGCGGCCAGTCGGGATCCGCCGATGGTGTCGAGCTCGGCGGTGCGCCCCGCAGGCTCGGGGAGCGCGGGCTCGTCCACGTGCAGGACCACCAGGTCGGCCCAGGCGATCGCGCGTTTCTCGCCGTCGCGGTCGAGCACCACGCCCTCGGGGGACGCCCGGTCGAGGGTCCCGGGGAAGGCGTCGCCCGACGTCGTGTAGGCCACGTCGCTGCCGCTCCTCGGCGGCGAGAACCGCGCGGGCTCGTCGCAGACCGTGCGACCCGGCCGCTCGGTCTCGATGCGCCGCACCTGCTCGAAGGGGACCTTCTGGGCCGGGAGGTCGGGGGGCTTCACTTCGAGGCCCTCCGCGTCGGCGCCGAGGAGCGTGCCTCGGAGCTCCTCGTCGCCCCGGAGGACGAGGCGCAGCCCCACGACCTTCTCGGGCAGCGCGGGCGGCGGAGCGTCGGGGGCGAATCGCACCTCGCGGACGCCGTCGAGGGGCAGGGCGTCCCGGCCGCCCAGGAGCAGAGCCTCGGCGGTGCAGCCGGCGAACGTCGCCGAGACCGCCGCGCCCGACACCGGGACGACCGTCACCGTGGCGCCGCCGCCGGGGCCCGCGTGCACCTCGGCGTCGGGGGCGATGCCGAGCAGCGCCGCGAGACCGACCGCTCCCGTGAGGCGGAGGAGGGGAGACCGGGGAGCGCGGCGCAGGGGGGGCTGCATCGGTCGGATTCTCGGGACGAGCTCCGGGGGCGTCAAGGCCGCCCCCTGCGCTGGGAGGGTCCTTCGACCGCGGGGTCGATGCACAACCCCCGTGGGGCGATTGCATCCCCGGCGGGCGGCGGGTACGTTTGGCCCCCGATCGCGTCGCCCCCTGCCGCCCCCGCGGAGGTTCGCCCTCGGCCCGCCCATGTCCGACGCTTCCTCCGCCTCGACGCTCCGCGTCACCTGCGTGGGCCGCACGGTCACCGGCAAGGTCCGAAAGAACAACGAGGACAACCTCTGGGCCGCGACCGTCGGCGACCCCACCGCGGTGGCCGGCGATCGGGACGCGACGGGCGGAGGCGCCTTCCCCGGCTTCCTGCTCGCCGTGGCCGACGGCATGGGGGGAGCGAAGGCGGGGGAGGTGGCGAGCCGCCTCGCGGTCGAGACGCTGGCGGAGGAGCTCTCCGCGCGGACGAGGGCCGTCGGCTTCGAGCCCCGCGACGTCGCGCCCCTCGGGGAGGCGGCGATCCTCGCGGCGAACGAGCGCATCCTGCGGGACGGCAACGAGAACGCCTCGCGCGAAGGGATGGGCACCACCCTGACCGTCGCGTGGGTGCTCGGCCCCCAGGTGCACCTGTTCCAGGTGGGCGACAGTCGCGCGTACCTCTTCCGCGAGGGACGCCTCCGCCAGCTGACGAAGGACCAGAGCCTCGTCGAGAAGCTGGTGGACGACGGGATCCTCACGAAGGAGGAGGCCGAGCGCGTCGCAGGCCGCCACATCATCCTCCAGGCGCTCGGCAGCGAGGAGCGCCTCGCGGTCGAACGCGGCGCCGAGAACCTCAAGGACGGCGACATCCTGCTGCTCTGCACGGACGGGCTCTCGGGGCTGCTGCGGCACGAGGCCCTCGAGTCCGCGATGAGGAAGGGCTCCCCTTCGCTGGACGCGCTGTGCACGAAGCTCGTGGAGATGGCGGAAGCGGAGGGGGGTACGGACAACATCACGGTCCTCCTCGCCCGCATCAACCGCGGCTGGGGATAGAACGCGACCGCGACCGTTGGCGGCTCGGGGACGACCGCGACCGTTGGCGGCTCGGGGACGACCGCGACCGTTGGCGGCCGGGGTGCGCCGCGGCCGAGGCGCGCGCCGAGCGCGGCGGCGCCGGCCAGCGCCACCACGCCGAAACCTCGTCGACCGGGGGCACGTCGGCGGGCCGCG
>CAZJJQ010000477.1:0-3750 GCA_964546345.1 uncultured Planctomycetales bacterium | reverse complement strand
TCCCTCGAGCTCGCGGGCGGCGGCGCGAAGCCGGAGCGCCGCGGCGGCGGGGCATGGGTGCCGCTGCTCGGCAACGGGCTCGCGTTCCCGTCGCAGGCCGGGCGGGCGGGCAAGGCCCTCGAGGCCTGCGACCGCATCCGGGTCGCGCTCGAGGCCGACCTCGCGAAGGTCAGGTCCGACGAGGGCTCGGCACGGTGGCGCGCCGTGGCGGAGTACGTCCGACTCCTGCTCCACGTCACCCGCGTGAACCTCCTCCAGTACGTCGGCTGGTGCCAGGAGGTCGGTCCCGTGATCGCGGGCAAGCGGGCGGCGGAGCCCGCGATCGCTCCGCCCGAGGGCCCCTGGTTCGCCGACGCCACGCGCATGGTGGGCATCTCCTACTCCAACTGGAGCCTCTGCCACGGCGTACGGCCGTTCCGCGAGATGTACCTCCCGGGCGGCGCCGCGCTGCGCGACGCGCTCGCGGACCTGGACGCGGTCTACGCGGCGTTCGTGGGCCGGTACGGCGGGACGCCGTTCGCCGTCGCCGCGCACCGGACCTCGATCGCGCGGTTCGTGCCCACCGTCCAGGGCAAGGTCCTCCCGCTGCCCCCCAAGAAGGGCGCGGGCTCGACCGGCGACGACACGCAGACGACCCCCGGCGAGCGCCCGTCGCGCGAGGGCGGCGGCGCCGCCTCGGGCGGCCCGACGACGGGTGGGTGATCGTGCGCCGCGCGCTCCTCCTCTCCGGCCTCGTGGGGCTCCTGGGCGTCGCCGGCCTCGCGGGACTCCCGCACCTGCCCTCCGCCCGCGCCGACGCGCCGACGCCTGCGGACCTCGTGCGCACCCTCGGCGGAGAGGACGTCACGAAGCGCTACGACGCGTACTCCCGGCTGATCGCGAAGCGACCGCCCGAGGCGCTGCCGCTGCTCGCGAAGGCGGTGCCCGGCATGCCGGTGGCGGCCCAGTCGCTCGGGTTCTCCGTCGTGCAGGGATACCCGCAGGCGGACGTGAAGGCGGTGTTCGAGCGCTGGACGACCTCCGACGCGCCGTACCTCCGGGCCGCCGCAGGGGCCGCCCTGCTCCGACAGGGCGAGCCCAAGGCGGTCCCGGGCCTCGTGAAGACCCTCGTGGAGCCCGGCCTCGAGCCCTCGACCCTCGCGATGATGGTCGGGCAGCTGTACGGGCTGCGCGAAGAGAAGGTGCTCGCGGCGGTGCGCTCGCTGCTGCGGCCCGAGGCCTCGCCGGAGGTGCTGGCCGCGTCCTTGACCCTGCTCCAGGGCGTGGGCGACGAAGGGTCGGTGCCGCCGGCCCGCGCGCTGCTCGCCGCCCCCTCGCTCTCCGTGCGGACCCTCGGCGCCGCGTTCCTGCTCGCGATGGGCGACGAGTCGGTCACCGACGACCTCGCCACCGCCGTCGCGTCCGGCGAGCTGGTCTACGCCGACTTCATGCGGGTGGCCGCCCTGCTCACGAAGGCGCCGCGCTGCCCCGACAAGGTCCTCGACGCGATCGTGGCCCTGGCCGAGTCGGAGCCCACCGGCTACTCTCTCCCGCTGCTGGCGAACACGCTCGGCCACTTCGGGTACCCGAAGGCCGTCCCGTGGCTGCGGAAGCTCCTCGATCACGCGGACGCGTACGTGTCGAAGGCCGCCTTCGAGGCCCTCTCGAAGATCCCGGGCGCCCTGACGCCCGAGGTGACCAAGGGCCTCTTGACCGCCAAGGACGAGACGCGCCGGGTGGCGGCGGCCGAGGCGCTGCGACGCGCGGACGACCTGTCGGGGTTGTCGGCCGTGATCGACGTGCTCGAGCACGGCACGACGGCCCGGGCGGACGCCGCCCGCGCGCTCGGCGCCTTCCGCAGCCGCGCGGCGGTCGCCCCGCTGATCGCCGCCCTGCTCGACGCCGATGCGTCGGTCCGTGCGGGCGCCTACAACGCCCTGGTGAGCTGCCTCGGAACGCTGTTCCCCTACCGCCGCGTCGATCTGGCCTCCACGGGCTACGTCACGACGGCGCCCCCGGAGGCGCGCGCCGCGGCCGTCGCGCGCCTCCGCGCGTGGTGGGACGCGCACAAGGACGGCCCCTGGTAGGAGGCGGGCGTAGGCGCCTCCCCGCGGATCAGCGCATCTCCTTCCATCGATGCACCAGCTGGTCGAGGTTCGGGCCGTCGAGCGTCTCGACCCAGAGGCGTCCGCTGCCCCGCTCGAAGCGGACGCGGGCCGGGAAGCGCCCCCGACCGGCGCCGCCGAACACCGCCGTCCCGGTGGCGTAGTCGCCTGCGGGCAGGGCCTCGGGCTCCTGCGACGCCTCCGCGCGGCCGGGAAGGCGCTCTCCCGAGGGGGTCAGGCCGAGCACCTGACCCGTGACACCGTCACACCACGTGGCGACGGCGGCCTCCGCGGTCGGAAGCACCGACGCCTCGAAGCGCGCGGGCGCGACGGAGCCGGCCACCCCCGAGGGAAGCCCCGCGATGGGCGACCAGGCCCCCTCCGAGAGGCTCCACCAGCGGCCGCTCCGCCGGTCGAGCCGCAGCAGCAACCCCGTCCCCTTCCCGCTCGTGACGCACGAGAACGCGTAGTCGCTCTCGACGAGGGCGGTGGGCTCAGCGGCCCGCACCCGCGAGCCGTCGCCGTTCGGGATCCAGGCCGCGCCCGTGCGCCGGTCGAGGCGGGTGGTGTAGGGCGCCGCCGAGGGGGCCACGACCACGACGTCGAAGCGACCGGGATCCGCAGGCGGCTCCTCCGCGCCCCCCGCGCCCCCCGCGCCCCCTTCGATCCCCGCATCGACTTCCTCCCACGCCTCGCCGTCGAGGGCCAGCCACGTCCGACCCGTGCGCGGGTCGAACCGCACCGGAAGGGGCACGCCGGGCACCACGCCGGGGAGGAGCCGGAACTCGAACGCGCCGGGCGGCAGCGGCTTCGCCTCCCGAAGGGCCGCCCATCCGCGCCCCAGGAGCCAGGCGCGCCCGGTCGCGGCGTGGGTCCGCAGGAAGAGAGTCACCTCCCCGACGGGAGCCCGGAGACAGCCGAACGGCCCGGGCCCCCCGCCGGACGTGGCATCGACTGCGGCGGCCTTCGGATCGGACGCCGCCAGCGTCCAGGCGCGGGCGCGCTCGAACCAGAGCCGCCCGCTGTCCTCGTCGAACCGGAACCGGACGGGGCCCGCCTTGCCCATCGACGCGAAGAAGCCGTCGTACGTGCCGGGCCCCGGCGACGCCGGCTCCGCGATCATCGCCCAGGCCCGGTCGCGGAGCGCCCACGCCTGCCCGGTGTCACGGCGAAGGCGCATCGCCTCGACGCCACCCTCGAGCCCGTGCGCGCGGAACCGGTAGGCCGCCGCCGCGGGGTCGGGGGGCGCGGCATCGCCCGGAGAAGGAGCGGGCTCCGCGAGCACGGTCCACGCGCCGAGGGCGGGGTCGGGAGGAGGAGGGGGCTGCGGCGGATCCGCCTCGTCGGAGTCCTCTCCCCCCGGGTCGGTGCCGTTCCCACCGCCGTTGCCGAACGCGGCCCAGGTCCGCCCCGACCGTTCGTCGAGCCGCAGCAGGGCGAGGATGGAGCCCCCCAGGGCGGCCGCGACGACCTCGTACGAACCCTCCGCGAGCGGCGCCGGCTCCTTCACGAGCTCGAGATGAGGCTCGCCGGAGCGCGAGACGAACCACGTGCGTCCCGACCGGGGCTGAAAGCGCACGGCCTCCACGTGGCCCGAGAAGTCGAGGGACGGCACGACGAGGCGGCAGCCCGGCACCGGCGGGGGCGGAGCGGCGGCGTCCCCGGC
>CAZJJQ010000476.1:0-3750 GCA_964546345.1 uncultured Planctomycetales bacterium | reverse complement strand
CGCGTGGGCGAGGAGCGACCGGATCTCGGGCACGTCGGGGTGCTCCCGACCCGCCGCGGTGAGGTACGCCAGCGCCTTGTCGGGAGACCCCTCGCGGAGCAGCTGGCGCGCCTGCTCCCTCAGCAGGTTCGCCAGCCCCACCCGCGTCCGACGGTCGCTCTCCTCAGCCGCGGCCTTCGCGAGCTCCGCCTTGCCCTTCGCCTCGAGCGCCGCGTTCTTCGCCGTGGTCTCCTCTTCCTTCGCCTGCTTCTCCGCCGCCGTCGCCGCCCTCTCGCGACCGAGCGCGTCGCGCTCCCGCGCCGTCGCCGCACGAGCCTCGTCCCTCTGCTCGAGCGCGAAGAACGCCATCGCGCCGACGAGGGCGATCAGGAGCGCGAGGACCACGGACAGCCCGACCAGCCGTCGGACGCGCCGCTCCTGCTCGCGCTGCCGAAGGTCGTCGAACCGCACGCCAATGAGCGCCGCGACCACCCGGAGCAGGGCGAGCCGCCGAGCCGCCTTGGGCCTCGCCTCCGCCGTCGGCCGCAGGTCCACGGCGAGGGGAAGGCCCAGCTCGCCGGAGAGCGGGCCGCCCCCGGACCCGCCCTGCGTACCGAGCTCCTTCGGGAAGGAGACGCTCGGGGCGCCCGCGACGAGGACGGGGTAGATCCTGTCCCCGCGGCCGAGCGACCGGAAGCAGGCGATCTCGGCATCCACCCAGATCGACGACGGCGTCCGCGGCGAGCACACCACGATCATCGACTCCGACTGCTCGAGGGCGCCGCGGATCTCGGCGGAGAGGCTCGTGGCCGCAGCGAGCTCCTCGTCGTCGCGGAACACGCGCCCCACGCGTGCGGGCCTACCCAGCCTGCTCGCGAGCGGCTTCGGGATCCGGTAGGTCTCGATCGCCCGATGCAGCCACGCGGCGGCCTCCTGGTCGGCCCCCCCATGCCGATAGCTGATGAACGCCGCGTACCGCAAGGTCTCCATGCCGGCGAACCTACTCCATGCCCACGCCTCCTTCAAGGCGGGGAGGACGATCGCGGGGGAGTCGAGGCCTTGCCCGATCCCGCGACGAGCCGCGTCGCCTCCCCTCCGAGCACGGCATCGGACGAGCCTCCCTCTCCCGGAGCCCCCGAGCGTACGGTCGCTCTCCGCATGTCATTCCGGTCTGGGGTAACCGCCGATCCCGACGCTCGGTCGTCAGCCCAACGCACCTGAGCCACACCCCCTCTGCGAGAGGCGACCCCTTACCGCCCAGCCCGACCCGATGAGCAGGAAGAGGATCACCCCGAGACGTTGCGCCGGGCTCAGCGTGATGCGACCGAAGCACCCGCAGCCCGCCCGCAGCGCATCCGAGCTGATCCAGGCCGCGAGGGCCATGAAGGCAAGCCCATAGCTCGCCCACAGAGCCCACCGCACACGCACGCCCGCGATGATGGCGACCGCCACCACCAGCTCCACCATCGCCGCCGCTCGATGGACATGCTCCAGCGCGGCCGTCGGGAGGCCGAGCCGTTGCGCGAGCACACCCAGTCCGGAGGCCTGCGGGACCACCAGCTTCGCGATTCCCGCCACCCCCCACGTGAGGGCTACCAGGATCTCGACGGATCGGCGCAAGCGCGACGTCCGCACGTCATCGGTCGGCATGATCAGCGTCCGAGGGAGCTCGAACCGTGAGCTGGGGCCCCGACCTACGATCGAAGGCCAGGGCGATCCGTGCGAGTCTCTCCTCGACGGAGTGCCCCACACGCACGATCAGATCGACGTCCTCCAGGGCGGCTTCCGGCAGGTGGAGGGGATCGAGATTCTCCGAATCCACGCTCAGCTGGAACGAGTGCAGCGGGATGGCGGTGCCCTCGGTGTTCCAAGCGGCGGCAGAGGCGCTCCGAGCGTCGAGCCGGTTCACTCGGAGCCGAAACTCCGCCCGACCGTCCTGCTCGCTCCTCATGTCGAGTCGCAGGATGCCGGAGATCTCGGGCTCGATGACCAGCGTCCGTCGAAGGACCTCCTGACCGTCCACACTCACCCTGAGGGAGGCCGGCTGCGACAGGACGGGTCGCTCGGTGAAGGTGAACCGGAACACGTGTCGAAACACCTGCGTGGAGCAGTGGGTGGGATCCCAATCCCCCAGGGGATCGGCATGAACCTCGACCTCCCGCAGCTCGACGTCGGGCTTGGGGTGGTCGAGATCCGCGGCCCCAACCTCGAGAACCACGCGCGGAGCGGGCAGCGTCAGATCCTGCTGCTGCACGATCCTCGACACTCGGCACACGAAGGACGCACCTTCCGGGTCGTAGGGGACGCGAAGCGGAGGTTGCAGCTCCCCGCCCGGTCTCGTCCTCAGGCCTTCGATGCGGACCGTTGGCACGCCGATTCCCAGGCGAGCCCGCCACTCGGCAGACGTATAGGCGGCCACAGGCGTCGCGGTCGTGGTGCTCATCGGGGGGTTCGGTCCCGAACCTGCCGCCAGACGAACCGCAGAGGGGTCCTGCTGCGTGGACGCGGACGGGCCTCCGTCGGGCTCGGGCTCCGCGAAGGAGCCCGTCCCGGAACCTCTCAAGCGGATGGCGACCGCCACCGCGAGCGCCGCGGCGCTCAGGAGGGCCAGCGTCCGGCGTCGGCTGCTCACCTGGGCACGCTCCAAGAGGGGGTTCTCCCCGACCTTCGTCGGGGAGAACCCGGACGCTGCGCATGCTACTAGGGGGTGTAGCGACCTTGCGCGCGCCATCCGCCGTCATGTCGTGCTCCGAAAGCTCCGGCGGTCCCAACGCGGATGGTTCCCCAAGGACCATTGGGCCCTCTCGCTTGAGCCGCTCGTACTCCTGCCCACCCCCACCGTCGCAAGCAGCGCCCTCGCCGCCGGGATCAGCGGCCGGTCCCCGGGCGGTCGATCACAGCCGGACTGGCCTTTTCGTAGTGACGGGCGAGGATTGAGGGCTCACCTGTGGCAAGCGACATCCTCATTGCTGTGGCGTATCTCAAGGCAGAGCCGCCCGACGATGGACGCCCGGTACTGCGCCTAGGGCGAGACGACGCGCCGATCATCCGGCCGCTCCCTGCTGGCATGCAAGTCGCCTATCTCATCGACGTTGGGGACCACTTCCAGTACGTCCAGCAACGCGACCTCGACGCGGCGAACCTGACTGCGGACGAGCTCCACGTACTCGCGCTCAAGAACCTGACTGCAATTGCGGAGCAACGTGCCGAGGTCCGGTCCTACGGCAGCATCTACGTCGTCATCGCTGGCGGGAACTTCGAGGCGAGCTTCCTGTTGGTCGATCGCTTCTGGACGGAGTGGTACGCGGAGCTCGCCCCACACGGTTTCGTAGCCGCCGTGCCGGCACGCGACATCCTCGCGTTCGGCGATGCCGAATCCCCTGCCGCCCTCCATGAACTCAAGGCCGTCATCCAACGAGCAGCGGCTTCGAGAGTTGACCATCCGCTCACGCCCCGGCTGCTTCGGAGATCAGGATCGGGATGGACATCGCGAGCGGGGTGAGATCCAGGGGGCCCCAGTTCGCGACCCTCGCACCCCCACTTTGCCCACCACTTTGCCCGTGTAGTGTCGCTACCCTTCCTTTCCTTGCGTCACGCTGCGCTGAACGCCCCCCTCAGGTCGCTCGGCCACCCCGGCCGGAACCCCATCTAGACCGTGCAGGGTGACGCAACAACGCGAAACGTGACGAAAGAAGATTGGAGCGGCCGAAGGGATTTGAACCCTCGACATTCAGCTTGGGAAGCTGACAAGCGTACGGCATAAGCCGTTGA
>CAZJJQ010000475.1:0-3760 GCA_964546345.1 uncultured Planctomycetales bacterium | reverse complement strand
GCGTCTTCTTCAGCGCTTCCTCGAGCGCGTTCATGTCGCCGTTGGGGTAGCGGTGGCGCTCGGCCTTGCAGAGGCGGATCCCGTCGATGATCGAGGCGTGGTTGAGCGCGTCGGAGACGATGGCGTCGTTCTCGCCGAGGATCGTCTCGAAGAGGCCGCCGTTCGCGTCGAAGCACGACGTGTAGAGGATCGCGTCGTCCATCCCGAGGAAGGACGCGAGCTCCGTCTCGAGCTCCCGGTGGATGTCCTGCGTCCCGCAGATGAACCGGACCGAGGCCAGGCCGAACCCGTGGGTGTCGAGCGCGCGCCGGGCGGCGGAGAGGAGCCGGGGGTGGTTGCCGAGCCCGAGGTAGTTGTTCGCGCAGAAGTTGAGGACCTCGCCGCCCGGGGAGACCTGGATGCGCGCCCCCTGGGGGCTCGTGATCACCCGCTCCCGCTTGCGGAGGCCCGCCTCCTCGATCGACGCCAGCTCGGCCGCCAGCCCGTCCTTGACCGTCGTGTACATGCCTGGAGCGCTCCGCAGGGGGGGACGGGGGAGGATACCCCTCCCGATCCGGCCGACCCCCTCCCGGGCCGGGCCGGGAGGGGGGGCGGGGAATGACGGGCGCGACGGGACCGTTGCACAATGCCGGGCCCCGGCGCCGCCGCGGCTTCCGGACGAGGACCCCGATGAGCACGCCGCCTCCCGTCCCCCCCCGCTCCGTCCTGACCCCCTGGCAGCGGCCCGCCGTCCGTGCCCTCGTCGTCGGGTCGATCGTGGTCGCCGGCACGGGACTGTTCCTGATGGGCACGCCCGGCGGGAGCCCGGCGACGTCGGGCGCGTTCTGGGCCCACGTGCTCGTGGGGGCGTTGCTGGTGCCCCTGCTGCTCGCGTTCACCATCCCCCACGCGATCGTCCAGACCCGTCGCAAGCCCTTCATCGCGCTCACCGGGGCCCTGGTGCTCGGTTGCGCCCTCGCGCTCGCCGCCTCGGGAGCGATCCTCGTCTTCGACCCGAACGCGACGAGCCATCCGACGGCCTACGCGGTCCACCTCTACGGCGGGCTCGGGCTGCTGGGGCTGTACGGGTTCCACCGGCGCTACGGCTCGAACCCGGCCCGCTGGGGCACGCTCGGCGCCGCCGGGGCGGCGCTCGTCTCCCTGGGCGGCGGGCTGCTCCTCTGGGAGCGGGTGGCCCCCGGCCCGACGTCGATCTTCGAGCAGGGGAGCGCGGAGGCGGCGGACGCCGCGCGGCCGAGCTTCTTCCCCTCGAACGTCACCTCGGGGGCCGGCGAGCTGGTGCTCACGAGCGAGGACCTGCGCGACGTGGCGAGCTGCGCGACCTGCCACCGCGCCATCACGGAGGAGTGGAAGCGCAGCGCCCACCGCCACGCCTCGATGACGAACCCGTACTACCGCGTCAGCATCGAGGACATGCGCAAGCGCTTCCCGAAGACGGACGCCCGCTGGTGCGCCGGATGCCACGATCCCGCGCTCCTGTTCACGAAGGACCCGAAGGAGGGCGTGGCGCTCATCGCCGCGTCCCACCTCGACTTCGACAGCGAGGACGCGCGGACGGGCCTCACCTGCGTCGCGTGCCACTCGATCGAGCCCCGCAGCACGCTGGGCAACGCCGACTACGTCCTGCGGGGCCGCAAGGTGTACGCCGGCGAGAAGAGCTCGTCGGAGGCCGTGCGCAAGGCGCACGACGTCCTGCTGCGCCTCAAGCCCAAGGCGCACGTCGAGAGCATGCGCCCCCCGAACATCCAGGAGTCGGCCTACTGCTCGGTCTGCCACAAGGCGGAGCCGCCCGAGGAGCTCAACCGCTGGAAGTGGACCCGCGCCCAGGACGAGTACGACGCCCACGACGACAGCGGCGTCTCCATGGGCAACGCGCGCAGCTTCTACCACCCGCCCGCGGCCAAGCGGTGCCAGGACTGCCACATGCCCCTCGTGGCCGATCCGGACGACCCGTCCGCCGACGAGAAGGGCATGGTACGCAGCCACCTGTTCGCCGCGGCAAACACCGGTCTCCCCTACCTCCGCGGCGACAAGGACATGATCCAGAAGATCTCGACGTTCCTGTCCACGGCCTGCCGCGTGGACGTGACGGGCGTGATCCTCGGCGGCGACCGCACCTTCGTCCCGGCCCCGAAGGCCCTGCCGGCGGTCAAGCCCGGCGAGGTCGTCGAGGCGCACGTGGTCGTGCGCAACCTCAACGTCGGCCACCGCTTCCCCGGCGGCACCGCCGACAGCAACGAGGTGTGGGTCGAGTTCGAGGCGCGGGTGGGCGGCGCCCCGGCGTTCTACGCGAGCGGGCGCGTGGATCCCGTGACGAAGGAGGTGGACCCGTCGGCGGAGTTCTACCGCACCTACTGGCACACCCACGAGGGCAAGCGCTTCACGAGCCGCGTCGCGAGCGACCTCTACACGTTCATCTACGGCAACCGCATCAATCCCGGCTCGGCCGACGTCGTCCGCTACCGCTTCCGCGTGCCCGAGGGCGCGAGCGGCACCCTCGAGCTGAAGGCGACGCTGCGCTACCGGAAGTTCTTCGCGCCGCTCATCCAGGACCTCGCGAAGAGCCGCGGCACGAAGGTCGGGCTCAAGATCAAGCTCGCGACCGAGCTCGACTACCTGGTGCCCGGTCCCGAGGTGGAGACGGATCTCGGCGACCTCCCGATCGTGGACATGGCCTCGGGCGCGCTCGCGCTCCCCATCACGGCCACGGGCACGCCCGGCCCGGCCCCGGCGCCGGAGAGTCTGGGCCTCAAGCTCCCCGACGACCGCGATCGCGTGAACGACCTCGCCATCGCGTACCTCCTCCAGGGCGATCCCGACCGCGCCCGGGCGCTGTTCGAGACGGTCACGCGGATCGACCCGAAGTACGCGGACGGCTTCGTGAACGTGGCGCGCGCGTGCATCGAGAAGGCCGACTGGCCCGCGGCCCACGCCGCCCTCGACGAGGCGTTCCGGCTGAAGCCCGGCTTCCCGAAGGCCCACTTCTTCCGCGGCCTCGTGCTCCGCAATCTGGCCCAGTACGCCGAGGCCGAGGCGCAGCTGCGGGCCGTCCTCGTGGCGTTCCCGCGCGACCGGGAGGCGCACCGCCGTCTCGCCGACGTCCTCTACCAGCAGGACCGGTACGACGACTGCCTGCAGGTGGTGGACTCGATGCTGAAGATCGACCCGGCGGACCAGGAGATCTGGTACTGGGCCATGCGATGCCACCAGGCGAAGGGCGACAAGGTCCGCGAGGCGGCGGCGCAGGCGGCGCACGACAAGTTCCGTCCCGACGAGGACGCTCAGGACCGCCGCGGACCCGACACGATCTCCGACCCCAACCTCCACCGCCTCTCGCAGCGCGTCCACGTCCACGAGCAGCCGGGCGCCGGCGTGCCGCGCTGACGGTCCGTCCGGCGGGGTACGCTGCGCTCCGTGGCTGCCCACGACCCCTACCTCGTTCGGCTGCGGCGCGCCCGACGCGAGGTCGTGGCGGCGATGGCGGCGGCGGTCCCCCTCGGGACGGCCGCCGCCTCCGAGGCCTGGGCGCTCACGGGGGCGCTCGTGCTCGCCGGCCTCGCCCGCCACGATCGGAGGCGGGGGGGCACCGGCGCGGCCGCGGCGCAGGTGCTCGCGAAGTACGCCCGCACCGCCGATCTCGACGCCCCCGCCATCGCGATCCGGGCGCACCTGGCCCATCCCGACCTCGATCCGCGGCTCGGCGGCCTCCTGGGCGACGCCACCGCGCTCGCCTGCGCGTGGGGCTCGCCGAGGGCGGGCG
>CAZJJQ010000474.1:0-3777 GCA_964546345.1 uncultured Planctomycetales bacterium | reverse complement strand
CCGAAGTAGCGGTACGGAGGCGGCGCAAAAACCTCTAATCTGGCGGGAACGCCTCTCCGAACGGGGATGGAACGTCCCGCCAGATTAGAGGTTTTTGCGCCGCCTCCGTACCGCTACTCTCGCTCGCATGGGCCACGAGCAACGGAACCTCCTCCTCCTCGGATGCGCGATCCTCGCGATCGTGGGCGCGTGGATGGGCTACCGGCTCATCCGGCCGGAGCTCGGGCCGGAGCGGGTGGAGCAGGATCCGCTCCACGGCGCCAAGGAGGGCGGCCCTCCCGCATCGACCCCGGCCCCGACCTCCCCGGGGACGGCGTCGATCCGGGTGCGACTCGTCCTGCCGCCCGGCGGGCCCGAGCGCCCGTCGGTCGCGGCCTGGTGGAACGGCCGGCGCGTGGACGCCACCCTCGCCGGGGAGGTGCTCACGATCCGCGTCCCGGCGCTCGCCGGTCGGGCCGCCTTCCACGTCGCAGGCTTCGTCGTGGAGGAGCGTGAGGTCTCCGCCGCTCCCGGGGCCGTCGTCGATTGGGGGCCCCTGACCCTCGTCGCCGCCGCGCGTCTCCTCGGCACCGTCTCCGACGACGCAGGACGTCCCGTGGCCGCCTGCGTCTATCCGAAGGTCGGGGGAGTCTCCGTGCCCGTGGCATGCACCGACACCGTCGGCGCCTTCGCGTTCGACGGCCTGCCCTACGGCGACGCCGAGCTCCGCGTGGAGGGAAAGGGCTTCGTCACGAGCACGGCGCACCACCGCTTCGTGGCGGGCGCGGGCCCCGCCGTCATCGTCGTCGAGCGCGGGGGCGGCGTGCGTGGGGTCGTGCTCGACGCGGCGGGGCGCCCGGCACCGAAGGCCACCTACGTCGCGTTCGTGGGGCAGGGCGCACCCTCCCCCTCCGATCGCACGGGCTTCGCGAACCTCGATGACGAGGGCCGCTTCGAGGTCCGGCTCCTGCCCGGTCGCTATCGCGCCCGCACGGCGCTCGACTCGTACGAGGCGACGGCCGACGTCGAGGTGGTGAACGCGGAGACCCGCGAGCTGACCCTTAGGCTGCGCTCGCCGTAGGCGGCTCGCCCCGAGCCCCTGACCACGTCGCAGGGGACGACGGGAGACCCGCGGCGCGTGCGGCCTCCGGGGGGAAGGGGACCGGGAATGGCGGGGGCGGCGGGGGCCGGGGCGGCGCGAGTGAATCGAACGTGTCCGACACCTCTCGTCAGCTCGCCCTCCCCCCGGCGCCCCCCACCTCCCGGGAGGGACTGCTCGGCCGCCCCCGGCGGGTCAGGACGATGCGGAGGCGTAGGCGCGCAGGCCGCGACGCCAGAGGAAGCCGACGACCGCGCCGAGACACGCCGCGATGGCGAGCACGTGGAGGAGGATCTCGGGCTGCGGGCCCTCGAAGAGCACGCGCACGGGGAAGGACACGATCACCGCGAAGGGGAGGACCGTCGTGAGCAGGCGGCGGACCCAGCCCTTCCAGATGCCGGCGGGGCGGGCGTTGGCGGGGTCCAGGGTCCAGAGGAGGTCGCGGAGGCCGGAGCCGGAGTGGATCCAGAAGACGGGGAGGAGGAAGAGGATCTGGAGGAAGAGGTGGATGAAGAGCCCGACGAGGAGGAGCGGAACGAACACGAGGACGTTCAGGGTGGGGAGCGCGTGAGGGTAGGTGAGGAGGGCGTGGAGGAGGACGCCGAGGGCCATGAGGAGGTTGAGCGCGGAGTTCACGGCGAAGTCGCGGCAGGTGAGCATGAAGAGGGACGAGACGGGGCGGAGCAGGTGGTAGTCGAGATCCCCCTTGTTGACCGCGTCGGGGAGGTGCCAGATGTTGTTGGAGAAGAACGTCATCTGCATGGCGTCCAGCACGAAGAGGGCCCCGGTGAAGACGTAGCCCTGGTGGCGGTCCCAGCCGCCGATGGTGCCGGACTGCGCGTAGAGGACGTCGAAGAAGACGAGGTACTGCGCGTACCAGAGCATGTCCATGAAGACGCGGAAGAAGAAGTCGAAGCGGAACTGGAGCGACTTGCTCACCGAGAAGCGGACGAAGGCGGCGTAGAGGCGGAGGTAGCGCAGCATCAGATGCCCACCCCCGTGTAGGCGTAGGAGCCGCGACGGAAGACCCAGCGGGCGACGAACGTGAAGACGACGGTCCACAGGAGCGCGATGCCGAGGTCGGCGGCCCAGGCGAGGAGGTCGCGCTGGCCGAGGAGCGCCTCGACGGGATCGGAGAAGACGTGGCGGAACGGGAGCGCCGCCAGGACCGGGCGCCAGCCGTCGGGGAAGGCCGCGAGCGGGATCATGATCCCGCCGAGGAGGCCGGAGACGAGGCGGAGGGCGACGTTGAGGCTCCAGACGTTGTCGGCCCAGAACGCGACGCCCTCGAGGCAGACCTGCATGACGAAGTAGAGGACGTGCGCGACGAGGACGGACACGAGGCCCATGAGGACGCTCGCCGGCGTGGGGTGGGCGGCCGTGCCGTGGACGAGGAAGGGGAAGACGGCGCCGAAGGCGAAGAGCTGGATGACGGCGGGGAGGAGCGTGCCGAGCGATTGGGCGAGCTTGAAGCCGAGGTAGGGCACCGGGTAGACGAGGTAGCGGTTGAGGCCCCCGTCGTAGATCTCGCTCGCGACGGCGACGGCGAAGAGGTTCCCGCGGGCGAGCTTCGCCACGAGGATCACCGCGACGTAGTAGAGGACCATGTCGTCGAGCGTGCGGCCGCCGATCACGGTCTTGCCCGACTCGTGGAAGATCGCCTGCCAGAGGAACCACGCGATGCCGAGCTCGGCCGCGAACGAGACGAGGGCCTGGATCCAGAAGTCGAAGCGGTAGGAGAGCCGCTTGCGCGCCTCGAGGCCGGCGACGTGGAGGAAGAGCCGCGGTCGCATCACGGCTTCGGCCCCGTGCGCTCGTCGAAGATGCGCTGGACGATCGTGCCGATGTCCACCTCCTCGATGGCGAGGTCGGCGACCGGCAGGCTCTCGAGGAGCCGGGCGGCGGCCTCGGCCGTGCGCGCGCGAGGCACGCGCACGCGGACGAGGTCGGGGGTCGTCTCGATCACCTCGCCGAGTCCGTCGAAGGAGGGGACGGAGCCGGCGGCGCCGTCCCGACGGAGGTGGGCGGTGACGACCTTGTGGAGGGCGTGCTTCTGCACGATCTGCTCGAGAGGTCCGTCGTAGACGAGCTGGCCGTCCCGGATGACGAGCAGGCGCTTGCACAGCCGCTCGATGTCCTCCATGTAGTGCGAGGTGAGGATCATCGCCGGCCGGTGGCGCTCGCGGTACGCCAGCAGGAACTCCCTGATCGCCCTCTGAGCGCCGATGTCGAGGCCGATCGTCGGCTCGTCGAGGAAGAGCACGCGCGGCGCGTGGAGCAGCGCCGCCACGAGCTCCATCTTCATCCGTTCGCCCAGCGACAGGCGACGGATGGGCGTCGTGAGGAGGGCCTGCACGCCAAGGGTGGTGCTCAGCTCCTCGAGCCGCGTGCGGAAGTCCGCCTCGGGGATGCGGTAGATCTCCTGCAGCAGCAGGAAGCAGTCGGCCGCGGGCAGGTCCCACCAGAGCTGCGACTTCTGCCCCATGATGAGGGCGACCTGGCGCCGGAAGCGGTCGTCGCGCTGCCACGGGTCGAACCCGAGCACGCGCGCGTGGCCCGCGGTCGGGTGGACGATGCCCGTGAGCATCTTCACGAGCGTCGTCTTGCCCGCCCCGTTGGCGCCCACGAGGCCCACGATCTCGCCTTCGTCCACGCGGAACGAGACGTCGCGGACCGCGTGCTTCTCGACCGTCTCGCGG
>CAZJJQ010000473.1:0-3786 GCA_964546345.1 uncultured Planctomycetales bacterium | reverse complement strand
CGCCGTCCGACGCCGAAGGGCGGCTCGCGATGCGCGCGGTGGGGGAGGCGGCCCGTCCCGGCGCGTCCTGCACGGTGGAGGTGGACGCGCCCTTCGCCGGCCGAGGCCTCCTGACGCTCGAGGGCGTCGGCGTGCTCACGGCGAAGGTGGTTGCCGTCGCGGCGGGGCCGTCGCGCTTCGACGTCGCGATCCCCGACGACGCGGGCCCGTGCGTCCACGCCACGCTGACCCTGGTGCGCGGGCTCGCGGGGGCGCTCGAGGAGCCCGCCCGGCGCCTCGGCGCCGTGGCGATCCCGGTCGCGCGGCCCGAGCGGGCGCTGTCGGTCACCCTCGAGGCTCCGACGCCCGCGCTCCCCGAGGCGCCGTTGCGCGTCACCGTCCGCACCTCCGCGCCCGCCGACGTGCGCCTGCACCTCGTCGATCAGGGCGTGCTGCGCAAGACGCGCCACCCCGATCCGGATCCCACGGGCTGGTTCGCCGCCGTGCGCCGCCTCGACACGGGGCTCGCGGACGCCTACGCGCGGCTCGTGGACCGTCAGCGCTTCGCGGCCGACGATCCCGAACCGGGCGGCGACGGGGATGCGGGTGGGGGCGTCCTCTCCCGGCGCCTCGACCCGACCGCCCGCGTCACGATCGAGACGGTCGCGCTCGCGACGCGACGGCTCGCGGTGGACGGCGCCGCCGAGGCCACCTTCGACCTGCCCGCCTACGAAGGGCGCCTGCGCCTCGTGGCGGTCGCCGCGAGCCGTGAGGGCACGGGCGCCGCCGCGACCGACGTCGTCGTCCGCGGCCCGATCTCCGTCGCCGTCCACGCGCCGCGCGCCGTGGCGCCGGGCGACGCCTTCCTCGCCGCCGTGGAGCTCTCGGGCGACGGCGTCACCCACGCCGTCGAGCTCGACGGGCTCGAGCGCGAGGGGGACGGCCTGCCGCTCCGGCTCCGCGCGCTCGACCGCCCCGGCGTCGCCACGATCCGCGTGGTCGCGAAGGACGCCGCGGGGCACACCGCCGTCCGCACGGCGAGGCTCTCGGTGCGTCCCAGCGCCGCGTACACGGTCTCGCATGCGATCCGCACGCTCGCTGCCGGGGACCGGCTCGACGAGGCGCTGCCGGGCGCGTTCCTGCCGGGCACCCGCCGGGCGCGGGTCACCGTGGGCAGCGGCCCGCTGACGCGCCTGCTCCCCGCTTTCGACCGGCTCCGCGAGTACCCGCACGGGTGCGTCGAGCAGACGACGAGCCGCGCGTTCCCCCTCCTCGCGTGGAGCGCCCTCGCGCGGCTCGGCGCGGCCGAGGGCGGCGCGCCCGACGACACCGTGGACGCGGCCATCGACCGCCTCCTCTCCATGCAGACGGCGGAGGGCGGCTTCGCGGTCTGGCCCGGCGGCCGCTCCCCGTACCCCTACGGCTCCGCCTGGGCGACGGGCTTCCTCGTCGAGGCCCGCCGCCTCCGCCGCGAGGTGCCCTCCGACCGGCTGGCCGCCGCGCTCGACTACCACGAGAAGCGGCTGCGTCTCGGGCAGGCGACCGCATACGAAGGCTACGTGCTCACGACCGCCGGACGGCCCACGGGCCCGTGGCTCGAGTCGCTGGTGGACCGCGCGGTCTCCCTCGAGGATCGCGCGCGGCTCGCCGCCTGCTTCCTCCGCCTCGGCGACGCCGAACGCGCCCGCGCGCTGCTCCCGGCCTCGGGCGACCCCTGGGCCGTCGGGCGCGAAGGCGGCGACGGGCTGGCCTCCCCGATCCGCGTCGCCGCGACGCTGCTCGACGTCCTCGAGGAGGTCGCCCCCGCCGACCCGCGCATCCCGACCCTCGTGCTGCGCCTCACGGAGAGCGTCACGGGCGCGCTCGCGACGACGACCCAGGAGGACGCCGCCGTGCTGCTGGCCCTCGCTCACCACCACGCCAAGGCGGCCGTCACCGCGGCGGGCCTCTCGGGCCGGCTGCGCGTCGGCGACCGCGAGGCGACGCTCGCGGGGCCCGAGGGCGCGACCCTCACCCTCGAGCCGGACGCCCCGTGGACGTACGGCGTCGAGGTGTCGGCTCCGACGACGGTGGTGATCCGGGTCGAGGGCGTGCCCACGGTCCCGGAGCGGGCGGCCCTGTCGCAAGGGGCCTCGATCGTCCGGCGGATCGAAGGGGGCGGCGGGGGCTGGCGCCAGGGCCACGTCTACCGCGTGACCCTCGAGGGCACCGTGCCCGAAGGGGCCGGGAACGTGCTCGTGACCGACCTGCTGCCCGGTGGCTTCGAGATCGAGCGTGCGAGCGCGGGCGACGGCTCGCTCCGCCCGGACCGCGTCGAGGCCCGCGACGATCGCATCCTCTTCTTCCGCACGGACGCGACCTCGGGCGGCCGGTTCACGCAGTCCTACTTCGTCCGCGCGGTGACCCCGGGTCGATACCACCTGCCGGCGTGCACCGTGGAGCTGCTCTACGAGCCCGCGACCCGTGGGCGCTCCGCGGCGGAGGGGGAGCTCGAGATCGTGCGGTGATGACCCCCCTGCCCCCCCAGGCCCGTCCGCGCCTCCGGCGCCGCCTCGTGCGCCTCGCGCGCCGCGTCGCGCTCGGATGCGTCGGCGGCGCGCTCCTCGCGTGGGGCGCGTACCGCGTGCTCGATGCCGTGTACCCCTTGCCGGCGTCGGCGCTCGCCCTGTCGGCGGCCTCGCCCGTGACCACCGCCGCCGACGGGACGCCCATGCACGTGGGCCTCACGCCGCGCGGGGAGCGGCGCGTCGAGGTGGCGCTCGCGGACATGTCGCGGTGGATCCCGGCGGCGGTGCTGGCCTCGGAGGACCGTCGCTTCCGCGAGCACGTCGGCGTGGACCCGCGGGCCCTCGCGCGCGCCCTCTTCGTGGGGATCACGGGGAGCGCCCCCCGGCAGGGGGCCAGCACGATCACGATGCAGCTCGCGCGCATCGTCGCGCCGTCGGCGCGCGACGTGGGCGGCAAGCTCGTGCAGGCGTTCCGCGCGCTCCAGCTCGAGGAGCACCTCGACAAGGACGAGATCCTGGCGCGCTACCTGAACCTGGTGCCGCTCGGCGGGAACCTGCGGGGCGTGGGCGCCGCGTCGCACGCGTGGTTCGGCAAGCGGCCCGCCGACCTCGGCCCGGCGGAGGCGGCGCTCCTGGCCTCCGTGCTGCCGGCGCCCGGGCGCTTCGACCCGAGGCGCGACCCCGAGGGCGCGCGGGCCCGGCGGGACCGGGTCCTCGAGCGGATGCGGGCGACCGGGGCCCTGGACGAAGAGACGTTCGCGACGGCGAAGGCGGCGCCGCTCGGCCTCGATCCGCACGCGTTCCCCGACGTCGCGCCGCACGCGTGGAGCCGGGCGGGCGCGGGCCGCACGTGCGTGGTGCCGTCCCTCCAGACGGCCGTGGAGGAGATCGCCGCGCGCGCGGAGGGGGTGGACGGGATCGGGATCGTGGTGCTCGACGTGGCGACGGGGGGCGTGCAGGCGCTGGCGGGGGGGCGGGCGTCGGACGCGCGCACCCTGGACGCCACCTCGCGCCCCCGGAGCGCGGGTTCGACGCTGAAGCCGTTCCTGTGGGCCCTTGCGTACGACGAGGGGCTCGCCGTGCCGGGCACGCGCCTCCTCGACCTGCCGTGGACGGCGCCGGACTGGGCGCCCGAGGACTTCGACCGGACGCCGCGCGGGCCCGTGGCCGCGTCGGAGGCGCTCGGGGCGTCGCTCAACCTGCCCGCCGTGCGGCTGGCCGCCTCGCTCGAAGGCGGGCGGTTCCCCGCGGCGCTGCGCCGGCTGGGGTTCGCGCGCGTGCGCGAGGCGTCGGCGGCGCC
>CAZJJQ010000472.1:0-3807 GCA_964546345.1 uncultured Planctomycetales bacterium | reverse complement strand
CGCGGGCCCGCAGGGACCGCGCGCCGAGCGGGTTTCCGGGGGCTCGGCCCCCCGACACCGAGCGAAGGCGACTTCTTCACGATCCCGGGGGTGACGCGTCCGGGGGTGCGTGGGGGAGGGGCGGCCCTCCCCCCCGCGACGGCATCCTCGACGCTACTTCTTCCGGGCGCCCTCGAACGCGAGGGTCACGCGGATCTCGTCGCCCACGCCCTCGAGCATCTTGTCCATGCCGAACTCGGAGCGCTTGACGGTGAGCGTGCCCTCGAAGCCGACGCGGATGAAGCCCCACGGATCGGACCCGGCGCCCGTCTTCTCCATGGAGACGGTGACCGACTTCGTGACGCCGTGCATCGTGAGGTCGCCCGTGACGTCGAACTTCGTGCCGGCAGCCTTGACCGCGGTGCTCTTGAACGTGAGCGTCGGGAACTGGGCGACGTTGAAGAAGTCCGGGCCGCGCAGGTGGTCGTCGCGCTTCTTGTCGTTCGTGTCCACGCTCGTCGCCTTCACCTCGACCTCGATCGAGCTGGCGGACGGGTTGGCCTCGTCGAGGACCAGCTTGCCCGAGAGCTCGTTGAAGCGACCGTACGTGTAGCCGGCCTTCATGTGCTGCACGCGGAAGAGGACGGCGGAGTGCACCGCATCCACGTCGTAGGCGTCGGGGGCGGCCGAGGCCGAGGTCACGCCGAGCGAGAGGACGACGACCGCGGACGCGACGGCCTTCGAGAACGAGCCGAACCAGTTCATGCGAGCTCCTCCGGGACGATCTGGGGGTGGAAGACGGACGGGCGGACTCTACCGGGGGCGCCAGGGGCGCGCTTTGACATTGAAGTGTGGGGAGGGGCGGGCATCGGAGGGAGCCCCTCCCGCCGGGCGCCCCGAAGGGGCAGGGGAGCTCTCCGGCCCGGCCTCCCGGAGACCCCCGCGGGACCTTGGGCACCGTCACGAACCCAGGGGGTCGGATCCGAGGCCGAGCGTCGGGGCACACCGCGCGAGGAACGAGGAGGAGGGCGTGTTCCCGACACGTTGACGACGGGTGACGACGCGAGCGGCCTCGCGCCGCCGGCCGAGCTCGACCAAGTCGTTTCGTGACAAGCCCTTACGTGGGTGGCTCGCCCGGGGTTCCTTCGCGGGCGCGAGCCCCGGGGGGCGCCCCCGGCAAGGCCCCGCCCTCTCCGGGCCGCGGTCCGGGGTCCGCGGGGTGGCGCGCGACGCCCGGGGCGCCCCCGAGGGCCTCGAGCAGCCGGCGGAGCTCGCCTACGTCGGTCACGTTGAACCGTGCCCTCGTCTCGCCGAGCCCCACGCGGATCGACCAGGCCGTGGCGGGAAGCGCCGCGAAGAGGTCCTCGTCGGTGGTGTCGTCCCCGGCGGCGAGCACCAGGTCGTACGGCCCCCGCCCGAGCCACCGGCCGGCCGCGGCGCCCTTGTGGGCCGCGTTCCCGCGGACTTCGACCACCTTGCTGCCCCGCAGGACGCCGAGGGGCCCGCCCTTGAGCAACGCGCCCAGCGCCTCCACCAGCTCGGCCTCACGCTGAGCGCCGATCTCGGGATCCGCGTTGCGCCAATGCCAGGCCACGCCGGTGCCCTTGGGCTCGACGAACGCGCCCGGCAGGCGGTCGGCGAACACCTGCAGGACCTCGACGACCCGCGTCCAGCCCTCCTCCGCCGCGGCGTGGGCGACCTCCCAGGGTCCCGACCGGTCGCGCACCCGCGCCCCGTGCTCCGCGACGAGCGCGAGGGGCAGCCCCCCGAACCACCGCTCGAGCCAGCCCCCGTCGCGCCCGCTGATCAGGACCAGGTCGGTCCCGGGCGCGCGCGCGAGGCGATCGAGGAGGCGCAGGAGCCCGGCGTCGGGACCGCCGGCCGAGGGATGGGAGGCGAAGGGGACGAGCGTGCCGTCGTAGTCGAGGAGGACGAGCCGGCGGGAGGAGGAGGACCACGCGGCGTGCAGCCGGGCGAGGTCCGCGGGCAGGAGGCGTCGCTCCCGGAGCGCGCGGGTGCCCGCCTCGGCGCGCGCCAGCCGCTCGAGCTGCTCCTCGCCCCAACGTACGACGTCGTACCTCCGCAGTCGGGTCCGCATGTGCGCGTTGCGCTCCCGCTGCTCCACCACCGGCATGTCGAGCGCGCGCGCGAGCCCCTCGGCGATCCCGGCGACGTGGTAGGGGTTGACGAGCACGGCCTCCCCGAGCTCCCGGGCCGCCCCCGCGGTGTCGGAGAGCACCAGCACCCCCGTGCCGTCGGAGCGCGTGGCGAGGTACTCCTTGGCGATGAGGTTCATCCCGTCGCGCAGGGGGGTCACGAGGGCCACGTCCGCGCGCAGGTAGAGCGCGCGCAGCGCGGTCGGCGCGAGGGCCCGGAACTGGTAGACGACGGGGGTCCAGTCGAGGCGACCGAAGCGCCCGTTGATGCGCCCGACCGTCTGCTCGATCTGCGTCCGCATCCGCCGATAGGAGTCCACCCGCTCGCGGGACGGGACCGCGACCGCCACCAGGGTGGCGCGCGCGTGCCACGCGGGCGACGTCTCGAGCAGGCGCTCGAAGGCGAGCAGGCGGTTCAGGATGCCCTTCGTGTAGTCGAGGCGATCGACGGAGAGGACGATCCGTCGCTCCCCCGTGGCGGGCGCGAGCGCGGCGACGGCGGCCTGCACGTCCGGATCCGCGGCGGACCGGTCGAGCCGATCGAAGTCGATCCCGATGGGGAACGCGTCCACGCAGGTGACGTGGCCCCCGAGGCGGACCTGGGCGTCGCGGGCCTCGACGCCCAGCAGGCGGTCGGCGGAGCGGAGGAAGTGACGCGCGTAGTCGTGGGTGTGGAACCCGGCGACGTCGGCCCCGAGCACCCCCCGGAGCAGCTCGCGGGCCCACGGGTCGGGCAGGATCCGGAAGACCTCGAACGCGGGAAACGGCACGTGGAGGAAGAAGGCGATCGACAGGTCGGGCGCCCGCTCGCGCAGCAGGCGAGGCAGCAGCATCAGGTGGAAGTCGTGGACCCACACGACGTCCCCGGGTCGCGCGACCTCGAGCACCGCATCGCGGAAGCGCTCGTTCACGCGGACGTACGCGGCCCAGTCGTCCTCCTCCATGCGCACGAGGGAGGGGAAGTAGTGCGCGAGGGGCCAGAGCGTCCCGTTGCAGAAGCCCTCGTAGTAGGCGCGGACGTCCGCCTCCTCGAGGAAGACGGGCCACGCCGCGTGCTCGGCGACGGTCACCTCCCGGATGCGCCGGCGGCCGTCCGCGTCCGCGTCCACGCCGGGCCAGCCGACCCACGCGTGCGGCTCGGCCCCGTTCTCGACCGGTCGCCCCCCCAGGTACCCCTCGACCCCGCTCACCAGCCCCCCCACCGTCCGCGTCAGCCGGGGGGCACCTTCCGTCGCCTCCACCGTGAACGGCAGGCGGTTCGACACCACCACCAGCCGTCGTGCGGGTGCGCCCCTCGTCGGCGGGTCCTTCGCGGCGCGGGGCTCGATCCGAGAGGCTCGCGTGGTCTCCATGGGCTGCTCCTGCTCCGCGCCCGCGACGGGCGCACGGTTCCGGGGATGGACACGGACGGCGTGCCGGGGACCCCGAGACCTCCCGGCGTCGCCCCCCGCCGGCGGATCCTAGCCCGCCTGCAGGGGCAGCCGGGGAACGGACGTCGCATGCCTACCCCGGGCGCCGACCCGCTCGGGGAAGCGCGGCGCGGCGCGACCGTTCGTTCGGTGGTTCCCCGACGGAGATCCCCGTGCGTCGCACCCCGGTCGCGCCGACTCTCTGGTTCGCCCTCGCCCTCGCCCTGCCCGGATGCGTGGCCGGCGGCCGCTGCGATCCCTGC
>CAZJJQ010000471.1:0-3842 GCA_964546345.1 uncultured Planctomycetales bacterium | reverse complement strand
GAGCCGCCGCGCGGCACGAGCCCCGAAAGCGAGCCCGTACGTCCCGATGGCGATTGCTTCACAAACCCTGACCGCCCGCGGGAGCCCACGCGCAGGGCGCGGACCCCCGCAGGTCGGGGATCAGCCCTTCGCCGCGACGGCGGCCTGCAGGGCGGCAGCCTTGTCGGTCCGCTCCCAGGTGAACTCGGGCTCGGGACGCCCGAAGTGCCCCCCGCTGGCGGTCGCCTGGTAGATGGGCCGAAGCAGGTCGAGGTCCCGGATGATTGCGGCCGGGGTCAGGCGGAAGACCTTGCGGATCGCCCGCTCGAGGACGTCGTTCGGCGTGGCGGGCTTCCCCCACCCCTCGGCGCGCACCCGCAGGGACGCCGGCTCGGCGACCCCGATCACGTAGGCCAGCTGGATCTCGCAGGCGTCGGCGAGGCCGGCCGCGACCACGTTCTTGGCGATGTAGCGCGCCATGTACGCCGCGGAGCGGTCCACCTTGCTCGGGTCCTTGCCGCTGAAGGCGCCGCCCCCGTGAGGGGCCCAGCCGCCGTAGGTGTCCACGATGATCTTGCGGCCGGTGAGGCCGGTGTCGCCCTTGGGCCCGCCGATCGTGAAGGCGCCCGTGGGGTTCACGTGGAGATCGGTCTTCCCGTCGCGCATGCCGGCGGGGAGCACCGCGGGGAGCAGGTGGCGTTCGAGGTCCGCGCGGATGTGATCGACGCCGGCGCTCTCCGCGTGCTGGCACGAGACCACGAGCGACTGCAGCCGACGGGGACGCCCGTCCTCGCCGTACTCGACCGTCACCTGCGTCTTGCCGTCCGGGCGGAGATAGGGGAGCGTGCCGGAGGTGCGCAGCCGGGTCAGGCCCCGCGCGAGGTCGTGGGCCAGCTGGATCGGCAAGGGCATGAGCTGGGGCGTGTCGCGGCAGGCGTAGCCGAACATGAGTCCCTGGTCGCCCGCGCCCTGCGCATCCTCGTCGCCGCGATCGACGCCCTGGGCGATCTCGGGCGACTGGCGCCCCACCGCCACGAGCACCGCGATGTCGGCGGCGGGATACCCGCAGCTCGCGTCGCCATAGCCCACGTCGCGGATGACGCGACGGGCGAGCTCGGAGACGTCCACGCTCACGCCCTCGCGCGCACGCACCTCGCCGCCCACCAGGCAGAGACCGTTGGTGACGTACGTCTCGACGGCGACGCGGGCCTTGCGGTCGAGCGCCAGGTACGCGTCGAGGACGGCATCGGAGATCTGGTCGGCGAGCTTGTCGGGGTGACCGCCCGTCACGGACTCGGACGTGAAGAGAAAGGACATGTCCAGGGATTCCTCCGGGAGGCCCGGAAGGATACGACCTCTCCGTTGCGGCTCCATCCAGAAACTCCGGGGGCGCACGCGGCATCGAACTTCGGTCCGGCCTTTGCTTTCGAGGACACCAGCCGGGTCGCGAGGCCCTGGTTGGCAACGACTTAGGTCGGCGCCGGCCCCCTCGTTCGCCCGCGGAGGACAGCCCATGTCTACGAACGCCCCCCTGCGCCGCAGCCTCACGCTGGTCGCCGTCCTGCTGGTCGGTCTGACCCTGTCCGGCTGCGGGGACTACTACGAGGACTACTACGGCGGCACGCTCCAGGTGACCAACGATCCCAGCTCGCTGGAGGTGATCGAGTTCGTCAGGGTCTGGGTCCCGGGTGGCCCGGTCGAGTCGTACGGTTTCTTCCTCCTGCCGGGCGAGACCGACTTCATCGATCTCTACCCCGACAGCTACTCGGTCGAGCTCGACTGGTCGGACGCGCTCGTGGAGACGTTCGACTTCGTGGACGTGTTCGACCATGCGACCACGCTGGTCGTCGGAGTGAACTGACCCGTGCGGGGCGTCCGAAGCCTGGCCATCGCCCTGCTCGCCCTCGGGGCGTTGGCCGGGTGCGGCCCGGGCGACTGGCAGGGCTACCCCTTCGTGGGCACCGCCTCGCTCCGGGTCACGAACGACGAGTCGAGCCTCCACATCGTCGATCGTGTGTACGTGGACCTCGTCGTCCCGGACTGGGACGACCCCTTCTTCGAGTGGGGCGCGGACGGGGACTACAGCCCGTACAACCTCGAGCCCGGCGAGGACACCGACCTGCACGGGCTCACGCCCGGATGGTGGGACGTGCGCGTCGTGTGGTCCGACGGCTCCACGACGGTGGTGCGGGACTGGCGTCTCGAGCCCGGCGAGTTCGACCACCTCCGCGTCTACAACTGATCCACGGCCGCCGGCAGCCTGCGCCTGGTGCGCAGCGCCCGCACGGCGCGGATCAACGCGGAGCCGGTCGGTGGGGCAGCCGCGTGAGGAGCGGCCCGAGCACCGCGAGCGTGCGCGCCGTCGCCCCCTTGCTGGCGAGGATCGCCTCCCGCCCGCGCGCGCCGACGCGTGCCGCCTCGGCGGGGTCGTCGAGCCAGCGGCGGATCACGCCCTCGAGCTCCGCCGCGTCCGCCGCCACGGAGATCCCTCCTGCGGCCACGAGCAGGTCCACCTCGCCGCGGAAGTTGTACGTGTGCGGGCCGACCGCCACCGGCTTGCCGAGGCTCGCGGGCTCCATCATGTTCTGGCCGCCGTGCCGCAGCAGGCTTCCCCCGACGAACACGACGTCGGCGAGCGCGTAGACCCCTTCGAGCTCCCCCACCGTGTCGAGGAGCACGACCGTGCCCCCGGGAGGCGGCGATCCCGGCGACAGGCGGCTGCGTCGCACCACCTCCAGGCCGGCCCTCCGCAGATCGGCCTCTGCGGCGTCGGCCCTGCCCGGATGTCGCGGAGCCACGATCGCGTCGAGGGCACGGCCCTCGTCGCGCAGGCGCCGCACGAGGCGCCCCACGGCACGCTCCTCGGTCCGATGCGTGCTCCCCGCGACGAGCAGGGGACGCCCCCCGGTCGCGCGTCCCTCCACGCCGAGCAGCCGGGCGAACCCCTCCGCACGGCCTCGATCCGAGAGCAGCGGCACGTTGTCGAGCTTCAGGTTCCCGGTCACGGCGATCCGCTCGTCGGGGATCCCGAGCGTGCGGAACCGCTCCGCGTAGACCGGCAGCTGCACGCATACGCTCGACAGGGCCTCCATCAGGGGCCGCGCGAGCGGGCCCGCGCCGCGGAAGCGCGAGGCGGAGCGCGCGCTGATGCGCCCGTTCACGAGCGCCACCGGGATCCCCCGCTCGGCGACCGCCGCGAGGAAGTTCGGCCAGAACTCGCTCTCGACGAGGACCACCAGGTCGGGCCGCAGCCGGTCGAGCGTGTCCCGGACGATCCAGGAGAGGTCGGGCGGATAGAACTCGACGCGCCGCCCCGGGTACCGCTCGCGTGCCACCCGGTAGCCGGTGTCGGTCGTGGCCGTGATCACCACCTCCACCCCGGGGACGAGGGTCTCGATGCTCTCGATCAGACGGGCCGCCGCCTTCACCTCCCCCACCGAGACGCCGTGCACCCAGACGCAGGGCCGCGCGGAACTGCGGAGAGCGCGGTGCCCGAAGCGCGCGCGCACGTCCTTCAGGTAGGCGAGCCACCGCGCGCGTGCCTTCGAGTCCAGGCAGGCGCGCGCGAGGGCCCACGGCGCCAGGGCGACGAGCAACGTCCCGTACGCCGCGTCGAGACCGAAGCGCACGAGGCGCGGCGGCACGCGGGACGGCGACGGGCGGGACGGGGTCGCGGTCATCCGGGGATCCTCCCGCCTCCGCCCCCCGCTCCCCTGGCGGACCGCGTCCCGCCGCGGGCCCGGGGTGACCGGTGCGACGCCCGAGCCGGTGCTACTCCGCCTCGCCGTGGCACTTCTTGTACTTCTTGCCGCTCCCGCAGGGGCAGGGGTCGTTGCGCCCGACGCGCGGCTCGCTGCGGAAGT
>CAZJJQ010000470.1:0-3853 GCA_964546345.1 uncultured Planctomycetales bacterium | reverse complement strand
GAGGGCGGGGCACGACCGCGCCGGACCTCCCGCTCGCGCGCGCCCGAGCCGGTCCGCCCGGCGCGCGTCTCCGTCCCTCCCCCCGCCGCCCCCCGCCTTCCCGGAGGGACTGCGTCCGTGTCCACGGCGTCGCGGCGGGCTTGATCGCGGCTTCATCGCGTCCGCATCGGGGCCCGAATCGACGCGTGGTAGAGTCGCCGCGTTCCCCCGGCGCGAGGTCCTGCGTGGCGTTTCCCCGGCTGCTGCTGCTGACCGGATCGGCAGGGCACGGGCACGTCAAGGCGTCGCAGGCCGTGGCCGCGGCGGTGCGCCAGCGCCACCCCACCGTGGACGTGGCCGAGGTGGACGCGCTCGAGAAGATGCCGCGGTGGTACGCCTCGACGTATCGCAACGGGTACCTGTCCATGGTGGACCGGCACCCGCTCGTGTGGCGGCACTTCTACGAGAGCAACGACCGCCAGCCGACGGCGGTCGGGCACGCGTTGACGATCTTCGCGGGGCGCCGGCTCGTGCGGGAGTCGCTCGCGTGGAAGCCCGACCTGATCGTCTGCACGCACTTCCTGGCGCCCGAGCTGTTCGCCGCGGAGGCGCGGAAGCACGGGACGCGGGTGCCGCCGATCCACGTGGTGATCACCGACCACGACGTGCACCGGGTGTGGTGGTACCCGGAGGTCGAGCAGTACTACGTGGCGAGCGACGTGGTGAAGGCGCGGCTCTCGTACCGGTTCGGCACGCCGCCGGCGCGGATCCACGTGACCGGGATCCCCATCGGCGCCGGCTTCGGGGCCAGGCGGGACCCTGCGCCCGTGCGCGCGCGCCTCGGGCTCGATCCGGTGCGGCCGGTGGTGCTGTTCCTGTCGGGCGGATTCGCCGGCGGGCCCATGGAGCAGTTCATCCAGGGCGTGTGGGCCGACCGGCCGGACGTGCAGGTGATCGCCGTGTGCGGGAGGAACGCCCGGCTCGAGCGCCGGCTGAAGTCCCTGCCGCGGCCCGAGGGGGGCATGCTGCTGCCGCTCGGCTTCCGCGACGACGTCCCCGACCTCATGAGCGTCGCGGACCTCGTCGTGAGCAAGAGCGGCGGGCTCTCGACCTCGGAGTGCATGGCGCTCGGGCGGCCGCTGGTGATCGCCGCGGCCATCCCCGGTCAGGAGGAGCGCAACGCGGACGCCGTGGCCGCCGCGGGCGCGGGCGTGAAGGCGCTCACCCCCGAGGAGGTGCGGTGGCACGTGGTGCGGCTCCTCGGCCGACCCGACGACCTGCGCGCGATGGCGCTCCGCGCGAAGGCGTTCGGCCGCCCGCACGCCGCCGAGGAGATCGCGGACCACGTCGCCGAGCGGCTGGGCATCGGTCCCGCATGGGCGCCCCCCGCCCACGGCGCCCGCGCGACCGCCCCCCGGCGGGCGTAGCCGCGGCACGGGACTCGACGAGCAGCCCGTACGCCCCCGATGGGAGCTTCTTCACCCTCTTTCAGCCGCGGGAGGCGGGCATCACCCGGAGGCGCTCGACGGGGGTGCCGCCGATCAGGTGCTGCTCGATGATCTCGACCACGTCGGCGGGGGTCACGCGTCCGTACCACACGGCCTCCGGGTAGACCACCACCGAGACCCCGATCTCGCACGCGTCGAGGCAGCCCGCGTGATTGGCGCGGATCCGCTTGTGGAGGCCGCGGGCGGCCAGCTCCTTCTTGAACGCCTCCCGGACCCCGGCGGCGCCGCGCGCGGCGCAGGACCCGCGGGCGTCGTCGGCGGGACGCTCGTTGCCGCAGATGAAGACGTGGCGGACGAAGGGAGGGGGCACGGGGGCGCTCCGGGTGGAGGGGCGGGAAGGATCGGGGGCGAAGCGTCGTGGGCCGAGGACCGGGGGCAGGCGGCCGTGGACGACGGGTGGGGGGGGCGGGCGACGGGCGGGCGCAGCGTGGGGGGCGGACGGCGCCGGGCGACCGGCGGCGAATCCGAGGAGGGGACAGGGACCGGGCCGCGGGAAGCGAACCCGCGTCCGCGGCGGGCACGGCGCCCATGGTAGGGTGCGCCCGCGTAGTGCGGAGGGATCTCCCGTGGGCGGATCGCGTGCGGTGCTGCGGCTCGGCGTCGTGCTCGTCGGGCTCGGGTGCACGGTCTTCCCGTACGGTGGAACCGCGGAGGCGGCCGCTCCTCCGCCCCCGCCCGGGTCGGCCCCCGCCGCCCCCGACCTCGACGCCCCGTTCCTCCGGCCGGTGCCGCTCCCCGCCTCGTCCCCCACGGCACCGGTGCCCGTGCTTCCGGTCCCGTCCGCCGCCTGCGTCCGGGACGCCTGCCTCGCCGCCCCGTGCGCGCCGCGCCGTCCCTGCGACGAGCCCCGTCGCGGCCCCGTCGAGGTGCGCGACCCCTACCTCCTCGCCCAGCCCCGCCTCACCCTGCCCGCCACCTCGCCCGACACGCTCGGGTGCGGCGTCACCTCGCTCCGTGCGCAGCTGACCTCGGGCAACTCCTTCGGGTGGGGCCAGAGCGAGACCGGCGAGAGCCCCGCGGACCGCCAGTTCCTCGTGGACGGGGAGTCGCGCACCCTCGAGGTCGTCGCGATGCGCGGCGTCACCCCCGATCTCGACCTCGGCTTGCGCCTGCCGCTCCAATGGCGCGGCGCCGGCTGGAGCGACCCGCTCATCGACACGTTCCACGAGCTCACGAGCTTCGTGACGATGGACAACATGCGCGGCGACTTCCGCACGAACGCCTTTCGCATCGAGGGCCGTACCTACGGCGGGGACGTGTTCAACGCGGATCGCGACACGGGCACGGGCCTCGGCGACGTCGAGGCCATCGCGCGCTGGCGCTTCCGCGACGGCGGGCGCGACGGCACGAGCCTCGCCGCCGTCGGCCGCGTGACGCTCCCCACGGGCACGGGCCCGTTCGACGCGGGCGGCATCGGCGTGGGCCTCCAGGTCGTCGGCGCCCGGCGCGTCGCGCCCAAGCTCGACGTCTTCGCCGGCGTCGGCGGCACCTGGTTCTCCGACACGCACGACATGGGGTTCACCTACGAGGCCGTCCGCGGCCAGGTCTTCGCCGCCGTCGAGTGGCGCCCTGCGCGCACCTGGAGCCTCGTCTACGAGATGGACTACACGACGGCCCTCGTGGACGACGTCGTCCGCTTCCACCCCCAGCACTTCATCATGAACCTGGCGGCCAAGATCGACGTCCGCCCCGACACCGTGCTCGAGCTCGGCTTCATCGAGAACTTCATCCACCAGCAGTCCACCGTGGACATCGCGATCTACGTCGGCGTGGAGCTCCGCCGGTAGGCAGGTGCCGTCGAGGTGGGGTGCGGCGGGGGGAGGGGGCGCTCCGCCCTACTTCGGCGCCGCGGGCACGCCGGGGAACGCGGCGCGCACGGCGTCGTCGATGGACCGCGGATCGAGCGTGCGTCCCGCGCACCGGGCGAGCAGCGTCCCCGAAGGCCCCACGACGAAGATCGACGTCCCCGGCCCGAGCCCCGACGCCGCGATCCGGGGATCGTCCGGGAGCAGCATCCCTGCGGCCAACCCGCCGACCTCCCCGATGCGCTTGCGGAGCGAGGCGCGCTCGCTCGCGTCGTCCGCGGGCTCGCGGCGCATCCCCGCGCGCACGTGCCCCGTGAGGCGCGCGACGACCTGCACCGGGGCCCCCTTCGCCCAGCGACGCAGCACGCTCGCGAGGAGCGTCTCTCCCAGTTCGAAGTCGTCGGTGACGACCAGCACGAACGCGACGGGTGTCTCCGACGTCGGCGCCCAGCCGACCCGATCGGCCCGGAACGGCGGCCCCGCGAGCTCGACCCACGCGCGGGCGCGGGCGAGCTCGGCGGCCTCGGGGGCGTCCGGGGCCTCGGCCGCCGCGAGCGCCTC
>CAZJJQ010000469.1:0-3871 GCA_964546345.1 uncultured Planctomycetales bacterium | reverse complement strand
TCGTGGCGTGGGCGACGGCCGGCAACGTCGGCGTCCGCACGGGGCGCGTCTCCGGTGTCTTCATCGTCGACGTAGACGTCCACCGCGGCGGCGTGATTCCGAAGTGGGCCGAGGCCGCGCCGCGCGTGCGCACCGGGCGGGGAGGCGCGCACTGCTACTTCGCGTGGCCGGCAGAGTCGATCCCGAACTCGAAGGACCGGGTCGCGCCTGGCGTCGAGATCCTCGGCGACGGGAAGCAGGCGGTGTACGCGGGCAGCGTTCATCCCGAGACCGGCGTGGTCTACACGTGGGAGATCGAACCCGGGCCCGAGCTCCCGCAGTTCCCCGAGGACGTCGCGGCGACGCTGCGGGCGGCGAAGGTCCCGAGGGTCGAGCGCCCGGCGCTGCGCGTCCTGCCGTCCGAGGGCCCCGGTCTCACCGCCTACGGCCGCAAGGCCATCGACCTCGAACTCGCGCGCGTGCGGACGGCCCAGGAAGGGCGGCGCAACGACGAGTTGAACGTCGCCGCGTACAACCTCGGCCAACTCCATGCGGGCGGGGAGATCCCCGACGTTCGGGACGACCTCGAGGCGTCGGCCCGCGAAGCCGGTCTCGGGGAGGGGGAAGCCCGGAAGACCATCGAGTCCGGCTGGCGAGCGGGGGTCGAGAACCCGCGGACCCGGAAGCCGAAGTCCCCGCCACGGCCCGGTCCGACCGCACAGGATGGACCTGCGTCGGCGCGTCCCGAGATCATGTTCAGCGGGCTCGGCGGCGACATCCCGCTGCACCGACTCCTGCCCCCGGCCGTCGCCGCGCTGGCGGCGCGGTGCGCCGACACGGTGTACGCCCGAGGCGACGTGCTCTCGCGCGTCGTGACGACGACTGAACCCGCGGAGGATGGCATCCGACGCGGCTCGGCGCCGCGGATCGTGCGGTTGCCCGACCCGATCCTGCGCGAGCGGCTCGACGAGGCGGTGTGCTGGATCCGAGAGAAGAAGAATCGCCAGGGCGACGTGGTCCGCCTGGAGGAGTGGTGCCCGCGGCCGATCGTCGACGCGATGCGCGAGCGCGCCGCGTGGCCCGGCGTCCGCCCGCTGCTCGGCGTCGTGACGGCGCCGACGATGCGGCCCGACGGGTCCATCCTCGATCGCCCGGGGTACGACGAGAAGACCGCGTTGATCTACGAGCCGGCGCAGGCGTATCCGGCGGTGCCCGAGAGTCCGTCCGAGGCCGACGTCGCCGCCGCGTACCGGACCCTTCTCGCGCCGTTCCGGCAGTTCCCGGTCTCGACGCCGGCCGACGAGGCGGCGATCGCGGCGCTGATGCTCCAGATTGCCTGTCGGTTCGCGATCCCGGGCTGCGTCCCCATGACCGTCGTGATCGCGCCGGAGTTCGGGAGCGGCAAGACGCTGCTCGCGCAGGCGGCGGCGCGCGCAATGACCGGGCACGGGCCGGACGCCATGGCGCCGGTCGGCGGCCGCAGGTCCGACGGCGAGGCCGAGATGAGGAAGCGCCTGACGACCGTCGTGATGGAGGCGCCGCGCGTGGCGTTGATCGACAACATTCCGGACGGCTCGACGCTGGAGAGCCCGAGCTTCGCCGCGCTGCTGACGATGCCCCAGTGGACCGACCGCGTCCTCGGCGTGAACCGCCAGGTGACGCTGCCGCATCGCGTCGTCTGGACGGTGACCGGGAACAACATCCGGGTCGCGGGCGATCTGGCCCGCCGCTCGCTCTCGATCCAGATCGACCCGGGGGTCGAGCGCCCGAGCGTGCGCACCTTCGAGGGGGGCGATCTCTTCGAGGAGGTCGGGGAGCAGCACCCCCAGCTCCTCGTCGCCGCGCTGACCGTGATGCGCGGGTTCCACGTCGCCGGCCGGCCCGGGCACGGCCGACCGGCGCTCGGGATGTTCACGGCGTGGGACCGGTTCATCCGTGCGGCGGTCGTCTGGGCGCATCGACTGGCGGGAGGCGAGGCCGACCCGTTCGACACGCAGGCGCGGCTGGTCGGGGAGGCTCCCGACCGGGAGATGCTCTCGGCGCTGCTCTCGGCATGGCACGACGAGTTGGGCGTCGACGAGACGACGGCGGCGGAGGTCGTTCGGCGGGCCACGATGACCCCGGCGCTCCTCGATGCGGTCGTCGGCGTCGGCGCCGAGCACGGCGGGAAGTGCGACGCGAAGAAGCTCGGGACGTACGTGCGGAAGGTCGCCGGGAAGGTCGTCGGCGGGTTCGTGCTTGAGCGCCGGGGCGAGAGCCATGGGGTCGCGAAGTGGGTCGTTCGTCCGGTCGGCGGCGGCCCTCGGGTGGGGGGACAGGGGGGACCAGGGGGACCTGTGCGAAGTCCTTCCAGTTTCGTGTACGTACGCGCGGGCCCCGCAGGCGCGTGCGCGAAGAGCGACCCGCAAAGGTCCCCCCAGTCCCCCCCGTCCCCCCCCGATCCCGCGATCAACGGGGATGCGGGAGAGGCCGTCGCCAGCGCGGGGGATGCGTCGCCGCGGTGGCCCGTCTGCCCCCGGTGCAGCCGCGTCGACCGGGAGGCGGCGGCCAACGACGGGTGCGACTACTGCCGCCAGTTCCTGGCCGCGAAGGGCGTGATCCCCCCGGACCCGCGGGACGGCCCCGCCCCCGGGCACCCCGAAGACCCGAGGTGGTCGTGACCCCGGCCGTCAAGGTCGGAGCGGCTTCCGAGACCCCGTCTCCGGGGGGGCAGACCGGGGGAGAAAGCCCTTGAGGGGTCCCCCGGTCAGAGCCCTCATGCGACGCGACCGGTGGGGAGCGCCCCCGCCGGATGGAGTCTGACGATGGCCACGAAGAAGACGACGACGAAGGCCGCGAATGCCACCCCCCGGGTCGGCACGAAGCCCGCCCCGAAGGACCCGAAGAAGGCCCCCCCGGCGGACGGGCTGACCCGCGCCGAGATCGAGCGGGCGAACGCCGCCGGACCCGGGGCGGTAGCGACCCTGATCCGCGGGGCGGCGAAGAGCGGGAAGGCGAAGGCCCCGGCGAAGGGGAAGACGCCGAGCCCCGCCCCGGCGCCCGTCGCCCCCGCGAAGGACGGGTCGCCCCGCCCGCGAGACCCGCGCCTCCCGAAGGCCGGGACCATCCTGACGCGCGTGTTCAACGGGAAGGAGATCAAGGTCGAGGTCCTCGACGCGGGCTTCAAGTACGACGGCGAGACGTGGCGCTCGCTCTCGGCGATCGCGCGCAAGGTCAGCGGGACGTCCTGGAACGGGTTCTTATTCTTCAACCTCCTGACGCGCGCGGCCAAGCCCGCCGCGACGCCGGAGACGAAGTAGTCGTGGCTGCTCGCGACACGACGCCGCGCCCCCTCCTTCGGGAGGGGGCCGTCTACTTCGCGGACAACGGCCGCCGGATCTGCGCGAAGTGCGCCGGCCAGTCCGCTCTCTACACGGGCCGCGACATCAGCGGTCAGAAGGTCGAGAGGATCACCGTCGAGGACGTGCGCGCGTGGCCCGACGACCTCGGCGTCCTGCGGTGCGAGTCGGGGTGCACGGCCCTGACGGCCGTCGCGGGCCCGGACGGGTGGCCGCTCGAGCGGGGGGACGTATGGTGACCCGCCGCGTTCCCGCCGGCTGCTGCCCGGGCTGTCTCCAAGAGCACGCGACCGAGCCGTGCCCGCTCCACCGCGCCGCCGCCGACCTGGCGGTCGTGGCGCGCGCAGCCCTCGCGTTCTTCGAGGCCAACGACGACGAGGACGCGCGCCGCGTGGCGGACCTGCTCCGTACCGCGATCGCCAAGGCGGAGGGCCGGTGACCGTGCCCGCGCGCAACACCACCCCGCGCCCGGTCCTCGTGCCGGGCGCGGTCTACTGGGCCGACGGCGGGCGCCGCATCTGCGCTCGGTGCGACGGCGCATCGGCCCTCTACAC
>CAZJJQ010000468.1:0-3876 GCA_964546345.1 uncultured Planctomycetales bacterium | reverse complement strand
CAGGGCAGGCGGCGCGACATGATGGCCTCCCGGAGGAACTGCGACCGACCCAGGGTAGCAACCCCCACGGGAGGGGGGAGCCAGGAACGCCCAAGTGAGCCCCCCGGTGGGGTCCCCGACGCCCGCGCCCCCGCCCGAGCGGGGAAAGCCCCAGCCGTGCCGATCCTGGCTTGCCATCGAGCTGCCTCGAGCCGTCCCGATGTGGATTCGGTGTCCCGTGTCCAGAGCGCCGTGCCTGGCGCCTGCCGGTTGCGCCCGAGCCCGACGAACTCGGCATCGACCTTCGGCTGCGTTCCTACGAGGGTCTTCCTGGGCGCCTCCGGGTTGCGGCTCCGCCGCATGGGACCTATGAGCCCGTCAGAGGCGACACCTCCCTACAGGAGGCGACCCGTTTGGACCATCTCCGTACTTCTCCCGCTCGGCTGCTACCTCTCGGTCGCCGGGCGCTTCACGAACTCGAGGATCTGCGCGTACGGGTCAGGGCCCGTCTCCACGGCGTCGCGCAGACGGCTCGCATACTCGAGGAGCGTCGGATCCCAGGGGGACTCCTCGAGCCCGAGCCGCACCCAGCGGGACGCTTCGGCCCGGCTCCCCAGCGCGGCGTGTACGTAGGCCAGCGAGGCGGCGACCTCTCTCCCCGTCCGCCGCGGATCCAGGTCCTTGCCGAGCCTGGCGGCCTCGGTGCTCTTCCCGTCCCGCAGCGCCAGCAGGATCTCGAGCTCCATCGCACGACGGGCGAGGAGCGGGTGCGCCCGCAGCCTTGCGAGGTCGTGTTTGGCCTCCTCGGACAGATAGGGCCCTTCTCCGAGCCGTCGCTGTTCCAGCCGGATCCAGGCAGTCCAGGGCGGGCCCCCCTTGGTACCGGCCTCGAACGCCTCGGCGAGGACTCGCGCCCGACCCTCCAAGCCGGCCTCCACGAGGGCACCGAGGAGCTCGACGCACTCCTCCGGCGTGGGCACGTTCGCGGCCTCGAAGATGCGCGGCTCGCTCCAGCGGGGACTCCCTGCCTGCTTCAGGGCAAGAGCGAACGTGACGCGCGCGCTCCCGTCCAGCGGGCGACTTGCGCATGCCTCGCGCGCGCGCTCGACCGCCTCTCCCGGCGCCGCTTCCACCCACCGACGCGCCCGGTACCAGGCGTCGAGCTGACTCGAGTCCTCCCGGACCTGCCTCAGGCGAGGCTGCAGAGCATCTGCCACCGCCTGGCCATGCGCTGCGGCAGCCCAGTCCCCCGCCATGCCCCGCTCGAAGCTCCAGTCGTCGAACAGGTAGGCCCGCTCGCTGTCGAAGTCGAGGCAGGCTCCCACGCGCGTCACGGCGCTCCAGTCCATGGGCGCGTCCGTCCTCCAGGCCCACCCAACCTGGGCGTCCATGCGCAGCGCACAGGCTTCCACCCGACCCGGCCGGTCGGCCGCCGGGACGGGCTCCCACCTGGGCTCGCCCGTGGCGGCCCCTCCATCGAAGCACCAGGAGGGCGTTTCCACGGCCACCGCGACATCTGGACTTCCTTGGACCAGGATTCCCGCCAGGCGCCCCCGTTCGTCCAGGAGGGGCGCGCCACTCGATCCGGGCGGAGCCTGACACCACGTCAACACGAGTCTCGACGAGCCGGCCAGGGTGGCCTCGGAAGCGATTCGGGCCGGGTAGCGCACGCCACCCCCCTGGGGGCCCAGTCCCAAGACCCCCAGGTCCTCACGGGACTGGATGGGCTCGCGGATCCATGCGAGCTTCGCCGGCGCCGATGCGAGCGGCGTGACGAGCCGCACGAGGCACACGTCGAAACGCGGGTCCGGGACCCACACGGCGTCCACGGAGATCGGCTCCTGGCCCGGCGCTTCGACCCGGAGACGGCGCATGCCCGCGATCGCATGCGTCGCCGTGAGCACGGTCCGTTCCCCGCTGGCGACCCCGGTGGCCTTGAGCTCGCCGGCGGAGACGTGCTCGCCGCGCAGTCGCACCACGAGCGGCAAGACCCTCCCCTCTTCCCGGGAGACGTGAGCCGGCAGAAGGACGCGGCCGTCGCAGGACACGACATGCTCGGTGACGTCTTGGACCTCGATGGCGAGAGGCCCCCCCTCCCACCCCACGACTCCGACGGCAAGGGAACTCCGGATGGCGCCGGACTCGGGAAGCCGGCAGCTCGGGCGCACCGAGCATGAGAGGCGCGTGTGCACGCGCCCGCCGACGACCCACTCCGAAGCTCGTCCCAGAAACGCAGCGTCCGGTCCCCTCGACGTAGCCGAGACCGTGCCGCGCAGGGTGACGCAGCCGCCGATCTCCCCGACCCGTCTCCACTCCCCGCGTGCATCGTCCGCAGTCGCCCGCACCGCCGGGGACGCGAGGAAGTCCTCGCGCGAGAGCTCCCCTGCGACCACGCCCTCGTCGGCTCTCACCCCCCGGAGGACCGCCGGGACGACATCGCCTCCCGAGCTCGCGTCATCGAAGCGCATTCGCACCCAGTCGAGCACGGGATCCGGCAGCGACGCCGCGCGCACGACGTTCGGCACCGTACCTGGTGCGATCTCGAGCGTGCCCACGTCCCCCTTCCACTCGAAGCGCACGACGCCGTCCTCGAGCACCCGCGCCGATCGGACCCTCAGGGTCGATCGCCGTGCGCCTTCCGGCCCTACCTCGAGGCACTCCTCCTCCGACTCGACATCGATCCCGCGGGTCGACTGCGGCCGCACACCCTCCGGAAGCCGGCCGTCGACGCGGACGGGAAGGACTCGTACCTGTACCCTCCTCCGGTCATTTCGTACGACCCGATCCCCGACACGCCACACGCGCGCGGGCACTTGGACCACGGGCACGGGATCGGTGGCGGCCGGGCTCGCCCCGAGGCCCAGCACCCCGCTCGAGAGGAGCACCGCGACGAGACGGCGGATCCAGGTGTTCTGCGTCGCGCGCACGGGGACTCCCGCCTCGGGCACGATCGCGCGCCCCGGGAAGGATCGTACGCGGCGCCCGCGCCCCCGTCCCCTCCCCCGCCGCCCCCACCCTCCCCGGCTACTTCGACAGGTTGAGGTAGACGCCGCCCGTGCGCTTCGCCAGCGTCTCGGCCAGGGTGAACGGGTGGTTGCCGATCCCGACCACGGTGATGGGAACGAGGCGCAGGCGGGCGCGCAGCGCGACGGCGCGCGCGATGGCGTCGACGTCGGCCACGGCGCCCGCCGTGGGCCCGTTGTTCGTCACCAGGAAGAGCTCGTCGGGGCCGGCCTTCCAGGCCTTCTCCTCCGTCGGCCCGCCGAGGTCGAGGGCGGTCATCAGGGCGTCGTAGAGGTTGATGCCGTCGTCCACGTCGAGCGCCGTGAGCTTGGCCGCGAGCGCCTTCTTGTTCGCGCCGTTGACCGCGACGAGCTTGCGGTCGAACGCGCCGCCCACCTCCTTGGCGAACGTGATGACCTCGGTCTTCGCGCCCGCGGGCAGGCCATCGACGGCGTGTTGGAGCTGCGCGACCGCCAGCTGCAGCTTCGTCTTGAGCTGCCGCCACGGGATGCGCTCGCCGTCGGGCGGCGTGCACAGCGCCTCGAGACGGTCGCGGCCCTCCTGGCCGCTCCAGGGATGCGCGTCCTTCATGAGCAGGCTGCGGTCGAGGCAGAAGACGACGCGTGCGCCCGTCACGGGCGCGCCGAAGAACGAGGGCGGCGGCACGGGCTTCTCCTCGACGGCGTCCGGGTCCTCGCCCTTCGCCCAAGCGGCCCACTTCCTCGGCGCGTCGCCCATCCTCTTGGCCGCGAGCGTCTCGAGCGCGCGGATCGCCTCGCCGCGCACGCGCCCGGTCTCGGTCGCGAGCCGCGCGACGATCGCGGGGCCCGCCGCCTTCTCGGCGGTCGCGGCGAGCGCGCGCATCGCCGCGATGCGCACCTGCGGCGCCTCGTG
>CAZJJQ010000467.1:0-3877 GCA_964546345.1 uncultured Planctomycetales bacterium | reverse complement strand
GCCTTGGACAGAACTTTTGCGGGGGGATCCTGTCGGACGGGGTACGAAGCCCTCCGATCGGAGACCGCCATGCGCCGCACCGTCGCCCTCCTCTCGCTGCTCCTCGCCGTCGCCGCGTCCTTCCTCGGGCTCGCGCCCACGGCCAGCGCCGACGGGTTCCTGGTCCCCACGCGCCCCGAGCGCCGTGTGCGCGGCGACTGGGCCGTCACGTACCACCGCGTGGACGTCGTCGTCGAGGGGCAGAAGGCCCACGTCCGCGTGGACGAGGAGTTCACCAACCTCGCGCCGTTCCCCCTCGAGTCGGAGTACGTCTTCCCCTTGCCGCCCGGCGCCATGATGTCGTCGGTGACGCTGATGGTGGACGGCAAAGGCCTCGAGGGGCGGCTCCTGCGCGCCGACGAGGCGCGCCGGATCTACGACGAGATCGTGCGCCGCCAGAAGGACCCCGCGCTCGTCGAATACGTCGGCCGCGACTTCTTCCGCGCGTCGATCTTCCCGATCCCGCCGGGCGGCTCGCGCCAGCTGGTGCTCGAGTACGACCATCTGCTGCCGAAGGACGGCGAGACCATCGAGCTGCTCTACCCCCTCAACACCGAGAAGTTCTCCGCCAAGCCCCTGCGCGACGTGAGCGTGAAGGTCGAGCTCCGCTCCGAGACCGGCGTGGGCTCCATCTACTCGCCCAGCCACGACGTGGTCGTCTCCCGTCCGGACGCGAAGCGCGCGAAGGTCGTCTTCCAGGCGAAGGAGATCCGCCCCGAGACCGACTTCCTCCTCTACTGGGGCGAGACCGGCCAGTCGGTGGGGGCGACGCTCCTGACCCACTGGCCGCGCGGCGAGGACCGCGGGTACTTCCTCTTCCTCGCCTCGCCCACGCTGCCCGACGGAGCCGCTGCGGCCGCGAAGCCGAAGGACGTCACCCTCTGCGTGGACGTCTCGGGCTCCATGGCCGGCGTCAAGCTCGAGCAGACGAAGGCCGCCCTGCGTCAGGTGCTCGGCGGGCTCAACGACGGCGACGTGTTCAACGTCATCAGCTACCACTCGGCCGTCGTGCCGCTGTGGGACGCCGGCAAGGCCCTGACCGCCGAGACGCGCAAGGAGGCCATGGAGTTCGTCGAGGGCCTCAAGGCGACCGGGGGCACCAACATCTCCGGGGCGCTCGACGCCGCGTTGATCGCCCCGAGCAAGCCGGGCCTGCCGCGCGTGATCCTCTTCCTGACCGACGGCCGCCCGACCATGGGCATCCAGAACGCGGACGAGATCGTCCAGCGCGTCGCCGCCGCCAACAAGGAGGGCCGCGTGCGCATCTTCGCGTTCGGCGTCGGCGTGGACGTGAACCCCGGCCTCCTCGACCGGATCGCGCTCGGCAACCACGGGTCGCCCACCTACGTCCGGCCCAACGAGGACGTCGAGCGCAAGGTCGCGTCGCTCTACGACAAGATCCGCTACCCCGTGCTCTCCGACGTGAAGGTGGACTTCACGGCGCTCGGGGCCACCGAGGTCCTTCCCGCCGTGACCCCCGACCTGTTCCGCGGGGGCCAGGTGGTGATCGCGGGCCGCTACAAGAAGAGCGGCCCCGTGGACGTGGTCGTGGTGGGCAAGGACGGCGAGGAAGGCCGCGAGTTCCACTACAAGCTCGCCGCCGGCGCCGAGGGGCAGGGCCTGCGCGACGACTTCGCCGCCCGCATCTGGGCCGTGCGTCGCATCGCCGAGCTGATCGACGCCATCCGTCTGTCGGGGCGCCAGGACAAGGAGCTCGTGGACGAGATCGTCCGGCTCTCCCTCAAGTTCGGGATCATGACCGAGTACACCTCGTTCCTCGCCGACGAGACCGTCGATCAGGGCCGGCCCGAGGAGCACCGGCTGCGGGCCGGGCGCGAGCTGTCCGACGCCAGGAAGGACGCCGAGTCCACGGACGCCGGCGGGTTCGCCGGCGGGGCCAACCAGGAAGGGCGCAGGGCCGCCGACAAGGCGCCTCCTCCGCCGGCGGCCGATCCGAGCGCGCCGGCCACGGGCGCCGCGGCGACCCCGAGGCTCCTCAAGGCGTCCGGGAACCGCCGGGACGTGGAGGAGGCCAAGGCCTCCGGCGGCCTGCGCCAGGTCGGGAACCGTGCCTTCTACAAGCGGTCGAACGTCGCTCAACGCTCCGCCTGGGTGGACGCGGAGGTCAGCGACATGTCCAAGGTGGACGAGACCGTCACCCGTTGGACGCCTCGCTTCTTCGAGCTGCTGGCCGGCACCTCCGCCGACGAGAACGCCCGCCTCGCCCAGGAGGGCGACGTGCTGCTCCGCCTCGCGGGCCGCAACGTCCTCGTGATCGACGAAGCCGCGGCCCCCGGCAAGTAGGCTGGGCCCCCATGACCGCCCCGCGCATCCTGATCGTCGAAGACGAGGCTCCGCTCGCGCGGGGCCTCGCCGATGCGCTCCGGTACCAGGGGTACGAGTGCGAGACCGCCGCCGACGGCAAGGCGGGCTACGAGGCGGCGCGACGGGGCCGGTTCGACGTCCTGCTGCTCGACGTGATGCTGCCGGAGATGTCGGGCTTCGACGTGATCCGACGGCTCCGGGAGGAGGGCAGCCGCCTGCCCACGATCCTCCTCACGGCGAAGGGCGCCGAGGCCGACCGCGTGAAGGGCCTCGACCTCGGCGCGGACGACTACGTCCCGAAGCCGTTCGCGCTCGCGGAGGTCATCGCCCGCGTGGGCGCGCAGGTCCGGCGCGCGCGCCTCGACCGCGGCGACGGCGAGACCTTCACCGCCTGCGGGCTCGTGTTCGACCTCGGCCGCCTGCTGGCCCGCCGTGAAGGGGAGGACATCCCCCTCACGCCCCGGGAGGGGCAGATCGTGCGCCACCTCCGCATGCGGAAGGGCAACGTGGTCACGCGCGAGGAGTTCCTGCTCCAGGTGTGGGAGTACAAGAGCGCCGCCGTCGAGACCCGCACCGTGGACAACACGCTCGCGGCGCTCCGCAAGAAGATCGAGAAGGACCCCGCGAACCCCGAGCTGATCCTCACGGTCCGCGGCCGGGGCTATCGCTGGGGTCCCGAATGAGGCTGCGCGGCCCGCTCCTGCTGTTCGGGCTGCTCCTCTCGGTCCCCGCGGTGGCGCTGGCGGCCCTGGCGTACCGCAGCGTGGACCGCGAGCACCGCGATCGCCTGCGCGAGGCGAGGGCCCAGGCCTTCGCCACCGCCCAGCGCTTCGCCGCCGAGCAGGCGCGCTCCCTCGAGCGCGTGCGCGCGCGCGAGGACGCGCGGCCCTACTACCACTGGCAGGACCGCTACCAGCCCGAGGGGGTGTGGGCGAGCAACGGCCCCGCGTTCCTCGAGAGCCCCCTGCGCCGGACCCCGGACGACCGCCGCATCCTCGGCTGGTTCCAGTGGGTCTACGCGAGCGGCGTGATGTCGGGCCCCGAGACGTTCGGTCCCGACACCTCCTGGCGCCGCGCGTTCCTCACCGCGTACGGGCCGACGCTCCGGGCCCGCCTCGCGGAGGCTCCGACGTCGTCGGCCCTGCGGTCCGCGCCTCCCCGGCCCGTCCCGGTCGAGACCGTGGCCGCCAACGAGGAGGTGGGGAAGCTCCTCGAAGAGGTCCAGGTCGCGCAGCAGGAGCTCAAGAACACCGCCTACCTCGACGACTTCGTGCGCCGCACGCAGAACCGCGGCGCGGCGCAGACCCTCGAGCCCCAGGTGGCGGTCCAGGTCGAGACCGCGAAGACCGAGGAGGCGAAGGAGAGGACCCCGGGACCCGGCGCCGCCTCCACCGCGACGCCCCCGTCCGCGCCTGCCGACTCCCCCCCCGCGGCGTCACCACCCGCGCCTGCCGCCGCCCTCCCGCTTCCCGCCGGCGGCGCCCGCCCCCTCCCCCCGCCGCCCCCCTCCTCC
>CAZJJQ010000466.1:0-3881 GCA_964546345.1 uncultured Planctomycetales bacterium | reverse complement strand
TTCGAAGCACACGGGCGGATTCCCGGCAACGGGGATCCGCCCGTCTTGCTTGCAGCGGTCGCGAAGCGGCGGAGCCGGAGGGAGCCGCGGGCTCGAGCGCGCGCCGGGGCTCACGCGACGTTCCCGGGAGGAATCGCGGTGCCCGGCTGGGCGACCTGGAGGAAGAGGTGCGAGCCCCCCCTCGGGCCGCCTGGAACGCGAGGGGCCGGTGAGCCACCCATGACGCGCCCTGCGTGACCGGGGGACGGAGGAGCGGTGATCGACCTCGTCCTGATCCTGCGGGGCCGCCGGCTCGGCCTCGAGCTGAAGGGGGCGGACGCGTGGGGCGGCCGAAGCGCGCTGCGCCCACACAGAGGCGTCCTGGGACCGCACCCGGGTGCGCTACCAGCGGGCCGGACCCGGAGCCGGTAGCGGCGCCTCCTCCACGCCGAGAGTCAGCGCGCGAGCTTCGCCTCGACCTCGGCGGGCGTCGTCGCGGCGGCGATGGCGTCGAGGGCGGCCTTCACGCGCGCCGGGTCGCCGTCGAACATCTTGAGCTCGTCGGCCGTGAGCCCGAACGTGCCCTCGCGGAACGTGCGCCACGCGCCGTCCTTGCGGTTCAGCGTGAACTGGAACTTGCCGGCGGGGAGGGTGGCGGCGTCGCCGACGGCCCGGACCTTGGCGTTGCTGAAGTACTCGCTGAGCGACGCATCGAGGCCCAGGTCGCGCATCGACCACGCGAGGTCGAGCGAGTTGGCCGGCGTGGACCACGCCGCCGCCCCGAACTTCGCCAGGTACGCCGTGCGCACGTCGCCCCACCGCTTCGTCTGCTCGGCGAGCTTCCCCCAGAACGCGGCCTTCGTCGCCGCCGCGGGATCGGTGGGGTCGTACAGCTTGCTGGCGGCCCCGGCGTCGCCCGCCTGGACCGCCGCACGCAGCGCCTGGATCAGCGACTCGGGCGTCTGGTAGCCGCCGACGGACGCGGGCACCGACGCCTTGTCGCCGCAACCGACGGACGGGAGAGCCAGGCCAAGGAGGAGCGCGACGGCGAACGGGCGGACGGAGCGCATCGAGGACTCCAGGGGGCGGCGGGGGCACGGCCCCCGCATGGGAACGGGCTGCGGGGGCACGGCCCCCGCGTGGGAACGGGCGTCGGGGGCAGTGTACGCAGGGGACCTCCCGGGACCCACCCGGCGCGGCGCGCTCGGGATCGTCAGCGCCCGGGCGGTGTCGGCGGCGGGCGCACGGGTACGACGACCGTGGCCCCGCGTTCGACGCTGACGTCCCGCGGGGGAAGGGCCGTCCCGTCCCAGGTGCCGCTGACGCGGTAGCGACCGGGCGCGAGGCCGGGGAGGAGCGCCGAGGACCCTCGGGTGAGCGCCGTCGGTCGGTCGAGGATCACGGACTCGGTGAACGCCTGGGAGCCGGCCTCGGCATCGATGCGGCTGATCGTGAGCGCGACCCGGTCGGACGGCAGGGCATCGAGCAGCGAGCAGCGGAGGGCCCCGCCCGCCGCCACGGTGACGTCGATGTCGACGGGCGCGTCGGCGGTGGTGCGGAGCGTCCGCTTCACGGTGCGCACGTAGTCCCCCGACACCTCCAGCTCGCGCTCGCCCGGGTCGAGCATCAGGTCCAGGACGAAGGAGCCGTCCGCGCCCACCCGCACCTCGCTCTTCTCCACGCGCACGACGACGATGCCGGGGGGGACCGCGCCCGACTCCTCGTGGACGTGTCCGGTGATGCGCGTGCCCGGCGAGAGCTCGACGCGGATCCGGGCGGGACCGCCGACGCCCGGCACGCGCACGCCCCGGACCACGACCGGCCGCCGGCCCGTGACGAGGATCCGGAGCTCGTGCAGCCCGGCCGGCAGGGTGAGGCCCGAGCGGAACAGCCCCGGAGAGCCGGGCACGGGAAGCAGCATGACGTGCGGTCCGGGCGCGCCCCCGAGCGGGACGCGGGCGTAGAGCACGTCCGCGACGAGCGCGCGGCCCGTCGGACCGTCCACCGCCTCCACCTCGAGCAGGTGACCCAGCGATTCCGCCTGCGTGACGACCACGAGCGAGACGTCGTCCGCCCCCGCCTGCACGAAGCCCGGCACGCCGCGCGACGAGCCGACCGGGAGGCCGACCCACACCAGCGTCGGGTCCTCCGGGACGATGCGGTACTCGCCGTCCCCCACGCCGGTGAAGCGGAAGGCGCCGTCCGGTCCGCAGACCGCGCGCACCCCGCCCGAGAAGTACGTCGGCCGGCCCGCCACGTCGCGTGCGATCGCCTCGAGCCTGAGCGCCAGCGCCGCCGCCGGCGAGCCGTCGGTGCGGGTCACGCGTCCAGCGACGACGCCGCCGGGCAGCGTGACCACCCGCTCCTCGGTGCCGACGCCCACGCCCGTGATCCGCGTGGTCAGCGAAGGCGCGCCCGGAGGATGGAGGACGAGCTCCACGGTTCCCCGCACGAGGCCTTCGAGCGACGCGCGTCCCTCGGCGTCCGTGGTCTTGCGGTCGAGCACCTCGAACCGGAGCGTCGGGATCCCGGCTTCCACGAACACGCCAGCGGCCGGCGCGCCGCTCGCGTCGATCACGCGGATCCGAGCCGACGCGTCGCGATCCGTGGGCTCGCCCTTCTGCGCCGGTCCCAGCCGGATCTCGAGCTCCTCGGGGAGTTCCTCGCCCGCGACGAGGCGGGTCATCCCGAACTCGACACCGTCCGCGACCGCGAGCTGCGCCGTGATCGTGCGCTCGCCGCTCGGGGCGAAACGCACGAACCGGAAGCGGCCCTGCGCGTCCGCGGTCACCTCCTCCCAGCCGCCCGGCTTCGCGGCCGGGCCACCGGAGTAGGAGCCGGCCCCCCATCGAACGGTGGCGCCGGCCGCGGGGCTCCCGTCGGCCCGCAGCACGTGTCCCGAGAGCACGCGCCAAGGCTCCAGCGTGATCGTCGCCCGCCCCTCGATGCCCGGCGCCGGGCAGGGCACGCGCGTTTGGCCCGGCGCGTAGCCGTCGAGCGCCGCCGTGACCCCGAGCTGGTCGTTCGGGCCGGGCACGGCGACCGCGGGCACCCCCTCGACGCGCCACGCGCCCGACGCATCCGTCGTGCCCTCCCAGATGCCGGCCGTGCTCACGACGAGCAGCTGGACCCCCGAGAGCGTCGCACCGTCCGGTCCGTACACGGTCAACGCGAGCGACGACGTCGCCGCGAGCGCCACCTTCACGTCGAGGCCCTCGGGCGGCACGAGGAGGCCGTCCTTGCGGCCGTACGGGCCGCTCGGCCCGCGGGCGTACGTCACCGCCGCGGGCCCGACGTTCGCGGCCAGCTCGGCCACGCCGCGTGCGTCCGTGGTCGCGCGGTCCGTCCATCCCGTACCGCCCGGCACGAACCCGTCGAATGGGGCCCCGGCCCGATCGCCGCAGAGCACGGTCACCAGCGCCCCGCGCACCGGCGTCGTGCCGTCGGGCTCGACCACCGTCACGCGCACGCTTGCTGCCGGCACCATCACGACCCGCGCCTCGCGCTCCGGCGCCACCTCGACGTCGGGGCGCGTCGGCGCGAGCCCTCGCGCCCGCGCGAGCACGCGCACGCTGGCGACCGCCCGCTCGAGCGTGAACGCGAACGTCCCGTCGCCGGCCGTGGTCACCGGCGGGATCACGGCCTCGTCGATCCCTCCCCCGCGCCCCCACCCTCCCACGACGCGGACCTCCGCCCCGGCCACCGCCTTCCCGTCCTTGTCTACCACGATCCCCGCGAACGGGCCCTTCGACTCCGCCCCGCCGAGGACCGGGCCGGCGGGCTCGGGCTCCTTCGGCGCGCCGGGCGCGACGGTCGGGGGCGGCGGGGTCCCGATCCCGGGCGCGAACAGCGTGACGTCCACGGGAGCCGGGGGCGGCCCGGCGGGCGCGAGCGCCGTGGGC
>CAZJJQ010000465.1:0-3882 GCA_964546345.1 uncultured Planctomycetales bacterium | reverse complement strand
GTTCAAGATGGCGTTCCTCCCGGGCGAGCAGGGCGAGAAGTTCAAGATCAACCTCTACGACCACGGCGCGGGCGTCGCCGTCGTGGACGTGGACGGCGACGGGGACGACGACCTCTACTTCTGCAACCAGCTCGGGCGCAACGCGCTCTACCGCAACGACGGGGGCGGCCGGTTCACCGACGTCACCGAGCGCGCGGGCGTCGGCGTGGGCGACCGGATCTGCGTCGCCGCGACCTTCGCCGACGCGGACGGCGACGGCGACCAGGACCTCTTCGTCACGTCCACGCGCGGCGGGAACCTCTACTTCCGCAACCGCGGCGACGGCACCTTCGAGGACTTCACGAAGGAGGCCGGCCTCACGCTCGTCGCGCACGCCGAGCAGCCCGTCTTCTTCGACGCGGACGGCGACGGCGACCTCGAGCTCTTCGTCACCTGCACGGCCGCGTGGACGCGCCCGACGTTCGAGCCCGCGGGCCGCTACTGGCAGGGGAACGCCACGCTCGCCGAGCTGTTCGACAGCGTGCCCGAGCACGACCGGTACTACCGCAACCGCGGCGACGGCACGTTCGAGGACGCGACGACGCAGGCCGGGCTCGCCGGCGTCGGCTGGAGCGGCGACGTCGCGGTCTTCGACGCGGACGACGACGGCGACCTCGACCTCTACGTCTGCAACATGTTCGGCCGCGGCACCCTCTGGATCAACGGGGGCCGGGGCAACTTCACCGACGCCACCGTCGCCCGCATGGGGCGCACGCCGTTCGGCGCCACCGGCGCGAGGGCGTTCGACTGGTCGGGCGACGGGCGCCTCGACCTCTTCATCGTCAGCATGCACTCCGACATGTGGATGGACGTGGACTTCGACCCCACGTCGCTGCCCGAGACCGTCAAGTACCGCACCATGTGGGGGCCCGCGAAGAGCTCGCCCCTCCTCGGCGACCCGACCCGGCTGCGCTTCAACGTGGACGGCGTGCTCTTCGGGAACGGCCTCTTCCGCGCGGAGGGCTCGGGTCGCTTCACGGAGTGGAGCGGTCCCGCCGGCCTCGAGACCCTCTGGCCGTGGGGCATCGCGAGCGCCGACTTCGACGCGGACGGCTTCGAGGACCTGTTCCTGCCCTCCGGCATGGGCTACCCGTTCGCTTACTGGCGCTCGCCGCTGTTCATGAACCGCGGGGACGGCACCTTCTTCGAGGCCACGGCCTCCGCGGGCCTCGAGCCGCTGCCGGGCGGTCCGCTGCAGGCCGCGCCCATCGGTGGGCGCCCGGCGACGCGCAGCTTGCGCGCGGCCGCCACCGGCGACCTCGACGGCGACGGCCGCCCCGACCTCGTGGTGAACCCCTTCAACGACCGGGCGCTGGTCTTCCTCAACCGCACGCCTCCGCGCGGCTGGGTGGGCTTCCGCCTCCTCGGCGCCGGACGCAACCGCGACGCCATCGGCGCGCGCGTCCGCGTGAAGGCCGGCGGGCGCACCTGGGTCCGACAGGTGGACGCCGTGGGCGGCTACCTCGCCCAGAGCTCCCGCACGCTCCACGTCGGCCTCGGCGACGCGACGCGCATCGACGCGGTCGAGGTGCGCTGGCCCGACGGAAAGGTCGAGACCCATTCCGACCTGGCCCCGGGCCGCGTGCACGTGTTGTCGCACCCGGCCGCCGAGGGTCGTCCGAAGTAGTAGTTCGCGCGGAGAGGGCGCGGGGACTTCGGGGGGGCGGCGGGGGCCGCTCGCGCGGGCGCGCTACTTCCCCCGCCGCTGCGCCTCCACGAACGCCTGCGCGCGCCGGGACTCGGGGCTCGGCGCGTCGCCACGGCGCGCCTCGAGCACGATCGCGCGCTGCACGTCGTCCACCGCGCGCTCGGGGTCGATGTCGCTGCGGATGCGGAGGTAGGCTGCGCTGCGGTGCACGCTCGGCGACGCCGGCGCGCTCGCGAGCGCGGCGTGGAAGCCCCGGCGTGCCTCCTCGAGCCGTCCCGCAGCCCCGGCCTCGGCGGCGCGCAGGAGGCCGACGCGCGCCCGGGCTTCCCGCCACGAGGCGGGTGGCGGCAGGTTGCGGTCGATCCACGTGCGGGGCGGGAGGTCGATGAGCCCGAGCCGCGCCCCGAGCACGAGGGCTCGTTCCCCCTCGGCCGCCGCCGTCGCCGCCGCCCCCGCGCCCTCGGCCGCGTAGGAGCGGTCCGTGGCGCGTCGCCACTCCTCGACGCCCTCCACGGGCAGGGTGGCGTCCAGGGCGTCCGCGAAGACCCGCCCCGCCGCGAGGGCGCGCGCCTCCGCCTCCCCCCGCGCCTTCGCCGACATCCGCAGTCCCTGGCCCACGAGGCGCGAGGGCACGTTCGCCATGCCCCGGGCGAGCCAGTGGAGGTACAGGTCCGGGAACGCCGCGAGCCGGCCGTCCTCGCGCGCGACCGCGAGCGCGCGCGCGACGCGGGCCTCGGCGCCCGCGCCGTCGGCCCAGAGGATCGCGCGCACGACCTCGTCCACCTCGGGAGGGATCGGAGAGGCCGGCGTCGCCCGTTCGGAGGACGCCGCCTGGTGCAGCTGGACCTCCGGCTCGAGCGCCGGGGCGAGAGGGGCTAGGCACCCGGGGACGCCGCCTTCCGTGAGGGTCGTCTCGTGCACGGCGTCCTCGCACCACGCGGCGAACCGCGGGTCGAACAGACGGTGCGCGAGGCCGTCCAGGGCGGCGGGATCCCGGGAGGCCTCCACGGCGGCGATCCAGAGGTCCGGCCGGGGCGCGTGCACCGACTCGTCGGGGCGCGCTTCCGGTCGGAACGGCCGTACCGCGTACCGCGTCGCGAGCGCGGCGTCGAGGTGCGCGAGCAACGTCTGCGAGACGGCGGGGGAGGCCCCCGTGCCCGCGACCCGGGCCACCCAGGGCGCGGCGTCGCTCGCGTCCACGGGAGCGAGCAGCCACGCGAGGGCCGCCGCCCGGGTGGCGTCTCCCGCCCGCGCGACGAGCGCCTCGCCGCACGCGATGCGCAGGGCCTCGTCCTCCGTGCGCGTCGAGAGGATGCGGAAGAGGACGTCCTCCGGCGGCTGCCCGGGCTCGCCGTCCATGGCGAGCACCGCCTCCGTCCGCGTCTTCGCGGGCTCGCGTTCGTCGAGGAGGAACGGCAGCAGCACGTCGGCGAGAGGCCCGTGGGCGACGGTCGAGAGCGCCGCCACCGCCTGGCGCCGCACGTCGGGGTCGTGATGCGCGAGCAGCCGTCGCCAGAACGGATCGGTGCGCGCGACGTCCGTCCCGCACTTGCCCGACAGGACGCGGGCGATCTCCCCGAGCAGCCCGACGTCGTCGTCCGGCGTGCGCGCGGCCACCTCGAGGACGAGGTCGAGGGCCGACGGATCGGTCACGATGCGCAGGTTGCGCAGCATCAGCCCGGGCCGCCGCACCTCGTGCAGGTGCGCGCGGATGAACCGCACCGCCTCCGGCCCGTCCACGGTGACCAGCGCGCGGGGCAGGCGCGAGGGCTCGACGGGCCGCACGCGGTCCTCCCACAACGTGCGGAGGAGGCCCAGCGCGCGAGGCCCGCGGACGGGGGAGGCGAGCTCCGCGATCTCGTCGATCACCGCGGCGCGCAGCTCCTCCGAGCCCTCGCGCACGGCGCGCTCGAGGACGCGCCACGCGACCTCGTCCACGGGGGCGACGACGTGGGACAGCGACTGCCGCTCGAACGCGCGCCAGCGTTCGTCGAACAGCCCGTCCGCGAGCAGGCGCCGCGCGTCCGGCTCCGGGCGGTCCTCGAGGGTCTGGGCGGCCTGGGAGGCCACCGCGTCGTCGTCGTCGCGCACCGCCTCCTCGAGCAGCGGGCGCGCGACCTCGAACGGCTCCTCGCGCAGCGCGAGCACGGAGTCCACGCGCACGCCCGACGGCCGTGCGTGGTCGAGCAGGGTGC
>CAZJJQ010000464.1:0-3895 GCA_964546345.1 uncultured Planctomycetales bacterium | reverse complement strand
ATCGAGATCGGCGGCGACCACTTCGACTACTTCCGCATCGACGACACCCACCTTGGCGTGATGATGCTCGACACGAGCGTGCGCGGCATCCCCGCCGCCGTCGTCATGAGCATGGCCCGCGCGTACGTGCGCGCGGAGGCCCCGGGCGTGCTGGCCCCGGCCGACGTCCTCATGAAGGTGAACCGCCTGCTGGCGGCCGACCTCTCCCAGGGCCAGTACGTGACCGCGCTCTACGCCGTCATCGATACGGACAACGGGACCGCCCGGATCGCGAGCGCGGGTCACCTGCCCCTCGTGATCTACCGCCACGGCATCGGCAAGACCGCCATCGTCAACCCCGAGGGGATCGCCCTCGGTCTCGACGTGGGCCCCGTGTTCGACCGCTCCATCAACGAGGTCGAGGTCGAGATCGGCCCCGGCGACCGCCTCGTGCTCCACACGGACGGCGCCCTCAAGGTGCAGAACGAGACCGGCGACGAGTTCGGCGAGCAGCGCCTGTACGCGACGATCAAGCAGGAGGCCCCGAAGAACAGCCAGGCCTTCGTCAACTTCGTCGGCGCCGCCATCGACAACTTCCACCTGAAGACCCCGCAGAACGACGACATCACCATCTCGACCGTGAAGCGGCTGAAGTAGGCCCCGGTGCCGGACCACCCCGGGGCCGACGACGGGCCTTCGATCCGCGGCTTCCAGCGCGGGATCGAGGCGACGTTTCTCGAGCGCGACCGCCGGCGCGGGGTCCCGGCCACGTTCCTGTGGTTCGCCGAGGAGGTGGGCGAGCTGGCCCGAGCGCTCAAGAAGCGGGACCCCGAGAACCTCCTCGAGGAGTTCGGGGACGTGCTCGCCTGGCTCTCGACCCTCGCTTCCCTGGTGGGGGTCGATCTCGCGACGGCGGCCCAGGCCTACGGCAGGGGGTGCCCCACCTGCGGGCGGATCCCCTGCGGGTGCCCCGAACGGCCCATTCCGGGGTAGGCGCTGGGGGGCAACCCCGGAGGCGCACCGCACCCGGTTGCATACCTAGCGACTCGATGTATACTCCGGGCACGGTGACCATGCGCGTCGGATCCTGCTCCCCGACGCCGGGCCCGTACGGGTGACGGCCCCCCGGACGCGAGTCCGGGGGGCCGGTTCGTTCGAGGGACGCCCGGTAGGGCCCGGGCCCTCCCCCGCCGCCCCCACCCTCCCGGGGTGACTGCGCTTCCGACCGCCCCCCCCCGGCGCTCGTCCCGGGCACCACAGCCCCCGGGGGTCTCCCCGGGTCCCGGGCCCCGGACGATGGAGTTACAGGGAAGTCCTGCTAGATTCCGGCCGATTGCCCACAGGATGGGAGCCCTCGGTCGGGAGGCCAGGCTCCCTGCCTCGACCCGTCCCGGGCCGGGGCCCTCTGGTGTTGCGGGTGGCGCGATCGGGTGGCGGCCAAGCCGAGTGGCGCGGCCGGCGGAGGCGGAGCATGAACGGTCGGTCCATCGCGGTGTTGGTCCTCCTCGCGGGCGTCGGCGCATGCCGAGGCGCCCGCATCCCCGGCAGCCACGAGTGCTGCCCCGCGCCGGCGCCGGTCGTATGCGCTCCGCCGCCGCCCGCCCCGAGGGCCGCCCCGGTCGTGTGCGCCCCTCCCGTCGTCCAGGCCGCCCGCGTGCCGGCGACCGTCGTGTGGGACGAGCGCGTCTCGCCGCAGGTGGACTGCAACCCCGTCAAGACCCAGCACACGCTCGTCGTGACGGTCCTCGACCAGTTCGGCACGCCCATGCCCGGCCAGCGGGTCGAGTGGATCCTCGCGCGCAGCCCCACCAGCGTCGGCGACATCGTCGCGGTGGACGACCAGTACACGGACGCGGCCATCGCCCCCATCGGCAACGCGCACGTCGGCAACGGCGGCAACAAGATCGACAACCAGTACGCCGTCTCCGTGACGAACTGGGAGACGGAGTCGATCGACGCGGCCAACAACTACCCCTTCACCGACGCCAGCGGCGTGCGGATGCCCGACCTGACCATCGGCGCGGGGCAGACCTGGATCACGATGACGTCGGTGTACGAGGGCGTCACCGACATCATCGCGTACGTGCCCGCGATCAAGGACGGCAGCCGCCACAAGGTGTTCGCGAAGAAGATCTGGGCCGACTGGGCCGTCCGCTTCCCCGATGCCGCCACCAACCTGCTGCCCAACGCGACCCACCCCTTCACGGTGAACGTCCACAAGGCGAGCGACGGCTCCGGCCTCGCCGGGACCGAGGTCGAGGCCGAGATCCTCGACGGCCCCGAGGCGGCGTTCGACGGCGGCGCGAAGCTCGCGAAGGCCGTGTCGGGCCCGGACGGCAACGCGACCTTCACGCTGCGCAACACGACGGGCGCGGGGGGCACCAACCGCGTGCGCTTCACCGCCCGCGGCAAGTTCCAGGGCACCGAGTGCCCGCGGAGCGAGATCGTCAAGAAGACGTGGCAGGACGTGAAGCTCGAGTGCCGCTGCGCGGTCTCGGCCGCCGAGTGCAACTGGAACGACCCCGTCGAGGTCACCTTCACGGTGGACAACAAGGGCTCGGCCGACTCGGGGGAGGTCACGCTCGTGGCCACGCCCCCGCCCGGCCTCCAGCCGGCCGACGGCACCCAGTTCCCGCTCTCGCTCGGCTCGATCGCCCCGGGTGGCACGGCCAGCAAGACGGTCCGGTTCACCGCCGTCGCCGAGGGCCCGCAGTCGCTGCCGTGGAGCGTGACGAGCGCCCAGGGCGCCGGCGCGAGCCAGTGCGCCTGCCAGGTCAACGTGCTCAAGGGCGCGCTCGCGATCGTCTGCCGGTGCGAGCCCGGCTCCGTCGAGGTCGGCAGCCCGATGCAGATCACGGGCACGGTGACGAACACGGGCAAGGGCACCGTGCGCAACGTGACCATCACCCTCGACTGGCCCGAGGGCATGACCCCGGGCACCCAGAACACGATGACGCTCCCCGAGATGGCGGGCGGCCGTGAGGACAGCTTCGTCTTCACCGGCACCCCCACGCACCCGGGCAAGTTCGCCTCGCGCGTCCGCGTCTCGGCCGAGGGCTTCGCGGAGGTCGCCTCGACCTGCGAGTGCACCGCGGTCCAGTGCGCGCTCGACGTGGCCCTCATCTGCCCCGGCCGCATCGGCTTCGGCGAGCCCGGCAACTTCACCGTGAAGGTCACGAACAAGGGCGACGGCCCGGCGACGGGCTGCACCGTCCGCGTGGCGCACGGCAGCTGCCTCGACGGCGGCACGAAGGACTTCCCCCTCGGGACCATCGCGCCCGGCCAGACGGCGACCTACGACTGGACGGCGAACGGCCTCCAGAACGCGAAGTGCGTCGTGACGGCCGAGGCGACCTGCCCGGGCTGCACGGCCCGCGCCGAATGCGAGGTCGAGGTCACGGGCCTGCCGGCCATCCAGAGCGAGATGACCGACAAGGACGCGAACGGCGTCGAGAAGGGCATCTTCAAGGTGGGCGAGGAGTTCCTGTACGTGCTCGACGTCCAGAACGACGTCGCCACCCAGGCCACGCCGCCGCTCAAGGTCGTCTTCAGCCTGCCGCCCGAGCTCGAGTTCGTCTCCGGCACGGCCGACCGCGGCGTGACGGTGACGGGCGCCGGCCAGACCGCGACGTCGAGCGAGTTCCGCCTCGACCTCAACGAGAAGGTCCGCCTCGAGTACCGCGTCCGGGCCCTGGCCGTGCCGCCCGGCAACCTGGTGAAGGTCGTCGCGTCGGTCCAGCGCGCCTCGGACGGCGTGGACCTCGCGAACGAGACCGAGAGCACCACGATCAAGTAGCGCGCGCGCCCGCGCGGGCCCGCGGCCGATCCGGCTCGACTCCCCAGGGCGGGACGCGAGGGGGAACCCCCTCGCGCCCCGCCCCCCCACCGCAGCGTCCCCCCCGCCCCCCGGCGGCCG
>CAZJJQ010000463.1:0-3904 GCA_964546345.1 uncultured Planctomycetales bacterium | reverse complement strand
ATGAACGCACGCCACATCAACACGGACACGCCCCTCCGCTACGCCCTCGCGATCGGCGACGCGGTGACGCGCGAGATCGCGTCGCCCGGCGGGTGCCGGTCGCCCGAGCGGCGTCTCGCGGCGAACGAGGCCCCCGCACGCTTCGCCTACGCCGACCCGCCGTACCCCGGGCGCGCGAAGAAGCACTACGGGTGCGCCGAGACGGACTACCCGGCGCTCGTCGCGCGGCTCCAGGCGGGCGGCTATCTCGGGTGGGCGCTCTCGACCTCCGAGGACTCCCTGCGCTGGCTCCTCCCGCTCTGCCCGGAGGGGACGCGCGTCTGCCCGTGGGTGAAGCCGCAAGGCGTCCCGCGGCGCTCGTTCGGCCTTCACAAAGCCGTCGTCGCCCGCGGGGAGGAACCCTGAGATGGGCGCCTCGAACGCACCGACCCGCTCCAGGCGCGCCCGCGGAGTGGGCGAGTCGCCCCCCGACGCCTACTGGGCGGGCCCCGGTCACCCGCTCGGGTGGACGTACGGGAGCGAGGTGTACGGCGCGGCAAAGGCGTCGCTCGGTGAGCGTGAGCACGTCCGGCACCCGTTTGACCTGCGCGGACTCCGCGCGGTTCTGCGCGAGGACTCCTCGGTCATCCTGATCGACGCCGCGAAGGATCACGAGGGGTACCGGCTGCGCTGCGCGTTTGCCGACGAGGCCGCGCACCCGCCCTACACATGGCCCGAGGAGTGCGAGGTCGTCTACAGCCTCGCGGCGTCGCTTGCGACGTTCGCGCGGGCGCTCGCCGCGTTGCCCGACGCGGCGCAGGGGCACTTCTTTTTCTATGGCCCGCACGAGCCCTTCCAGGTCGTCGCAGGCTCTGACGCCGTCGTCGTGTCCTCGCGGTGGGCCTGCCCCTCCGAGCATCGCCGCAACGACGGTCGATGCTACGAGGCAGGCGTGGCGCACGAGTGCCCGGTACGTGACTGCGTGATGGGGCGTCTGTACGGGTGGGATTGGCGCCCGCCGACGCGATGGGAGTTCTGCGAGGCGATCGGCGAGCAGGGTCGCAGCGCGTGGGTGCCAGTCCCCGCCGACGCGCCACGGACAGAGCCGTGCGAGGTCGGCACCGAAGCGGTGCCTCTGGCGCATCGCTTTCACCGTGACGGGAGGCCGTGATGGGCGACACGAACCGCAACGACGAGGCCCTCGGGGCGATCGGGACCGCGTTCGGGGAGATGCTCTTTGCCGGGAGCGAGCTCGCGCAGCTCGTCGCGATCGAGACGATCGAGACCCGCGCGGTGAGGTTCTTGCGCGTCCGCGGGATCGACCCGGCGCCGTGGCTCACGAAGGCCCGCGTCGAAGCGCGCGCACGGGCCTCGGGCGCGACGTACGATCCGATCGCCTGCCAGCTCGTCACCGTGTCGTACGTCGAGGCCCTCGGCGACGCGGTCGACCAGCTCGCGCGGGTGGGAGGAGCCCCGCGATGAGCGCGTTCCGGCTTCTCTACTGCGCGCAGTGCGACGCGCGCCGCTACCACACGATCACGTCCCTCCCGGTCGGGCGCTGGTCGTGCAACGTCTGCAAGACCGTGCGCGATGACGCGCGCGACAAGGGGAAGGAAGCATGAACGAGCCGACGATCGTGAGCTGTGGGCGGTGTGGTGCTCCGTGTCGTGTCGGGGGACCCAAGAACCCCGACGCGCGGATGCTGCGCCGGAGCGCGACACCAGAAGGGAACTGCATCAACTGCGCGGTCGCCGACGGTGCCCGCAGAGGGGAGCGCGCCGTGAAGACCCCGAAGCCGAAGAAGCCCGTCGTGGCCGCGCCTGCCCCGCGCAGCATCCTCGCGTTCGCCGGGCAGAAGGGCGGCGCCGGGAAGACGACCACGGCGGTCGCCGTCGCCGTCGAGCTGCACGCCCGGAAGCGGAACGTGCTCCTCGTCGACACCGACCCCCAGGGCTCCGCGCGCACCTGGGCGGCCACGTGCGCCGAGCGCGGGCTCGACGGGCCGACGTGCGTCGCGATGGGCGCGGGGCTCTACCGCCCCGACCAGCTCCCGCGGCTCGCCGCCGCCTACGACGTGACCGTGCTCGACTGCCCGCCGCGGCTCGACGCCTTGCAGCGCGAGGTGCTCATGGTCGCGGACCTCGTCGTCCTGCCGTGCGGCCCGACCCCGCTCGACGCGTGGGCGATGGCCGAGACCGTGCGCCTGATCGAGCAGGCCCGCGTCGCCCGCCCCCAGCTCGACGCCGCGGCGCTCCTCACGCGCAAGCAGCGCGGGACGACCGTCGGGCGGGACGTGCGCGACGCGTTGCGCGCGGTAGCGCTCCCCGTGCTCACGACCGAGCTCTGCTACCGCGTCGCGTACCAGACCAGCCTCGGCGCGGGCATGGGCCCGAGCACGTGGGCTCCCAGGAGCCCCGCGGCGGTCGAGGTGCGCGCCCTGGTGGACGAAATCGTCCACCGGATGCGCGTCGGGAGGGACGCCGGGTGAAGCGCACGCCCCCCACGACGGTGATCCGCCCGCCGCCGCCCGCCACGACCGCCGTCGAGGCGTTTCTGCGGGGGGAGGATCCGCGCGCCGTGAACGTCCCCGAGACGCCCACGGAACGCCCCCGAGACGCCCCGCAAGCGTCCGGTGAACGTTCGCCAGACGTTCACGAGACGCCCGAGGAACGTCCCGCACGGGACGGCACCCGCGCGCTCGTCGAGCGCCGCAACGGTCGGCAGACCCGGCGCACGACGGTGCACTTCAAGCCCGACACGTTCGACGCGCTCCAGGCGTATTGCGCGGCCGAGGGCGACGACCTCTCGCGCGTGGTCGACCGGGCGGTGCGCGAGTTCCTCATGCGGGCGAAGGGGGACGGGTGACGGCCCTCCCGATCGTCGAGCGCCCGGCCCTGGCTGCCACGCTCGCGGCCCTCACCGACCGGCCGATCGGGCACTGGATCGCCGAGCTGCGGTCGCCCGCGTGGCGCGGGAAGCTCGAGTTCGGGCCGAACGGCGTGAAGCTCCTCCTGTTCGACGACGCGTGCCGCAACGTGGTCACGCCACGGTGGAGGTTCTGGTCGACCGTGCCCGCGTCGAAGGCCGTGCTCGGCCGGAACGCCGACGGCACGGTGCGCTACGCGGAGACGCCCGCGCACCTGCTCACGCCCGACGAAGGCACGGACGCGCTCATCACCCGAAGCGTGCTCCCGCTCGACTTCGCCGACGACCCGGCCCGCGCCTTCGCGTGCGGCGAGTGCGGGGGCTCCGGCCAGGTCCCGGCGATCGTCGGCGGGGGACGCGTGCAGTGCCCGCTCTGCGCCGAGGACTGCCCGACGTGCGGCGGCGTCGGGAAGGTCGCGGGTGTCGTGTGCGAGACGTGCGGCGGCGAGACGATCGTGAAGGATGACCGCTCGCCGGGCGCACATGGGCGTCCGCGCGACTTCGAAGCGCTCGTCGCCTGGAGCGCGCTCGGCACCGACACGATCCTCCAGGCCGAGACGCACGCGCGGGACGCCGCGCGCGCGGAACGCGAAGCATGGCGCGCGATTCAGCGGGAGGACATGGTCGCGCGCCGTCCGGCCTTCCCGCGCGTCGCGTGGCGGGTGATCCCGTCGCGGAAAAAGTTGTTGGAGGAGCGCCGCGCCCGGTTCCACGCGAACCCTTCGCGCGCGCCCCAGAGCGACCGCGCGCGGATCGAGCAGGAGCTCGCCTTCGGAGCGCTGTTCGAAACGCGCGCCAAAGACGCGGCGGTGGGCAGTCGTCTTCTTCCGTCCACGTTCCGAGGGCCGATGGCGAGACTCTGGCAGATGGGCCTCGCCCTCGACCGGATCGACCGCTACGGCGTCGTGATCGCGTGCCCGGGGTTTCTGCCGTGACGGTCGTCTACACCGCCGCGCGCACCTGCGAGCTCTGCGGGGGCCTGCGCGACCGCGGCTCGCGG
>CAZJJQ010000462.1:0-3908 GCA_964546345.1 uncultured Planctomycetales bacterium | reverse complement strand
GCGCGAAGCCGGTGGCGGGATCGCCGCGGGGCGGGACCGGCGCCACGGCGAGGACGTCGGCCGCGAGCAGGGCGCCTTCCCGCACGGGCAGCGGAGCGCCACGGGCGCGATCGGCGGCGGCGGCCCCGTCGGGGCCCCGCGCAAGGCGGTGGAGGGTCCGACCGTCGGGGAGGGGATCATGGCCGAGGTAGACGTGCCGCTCGGCGCGGCACCACGAAGGCAGGTCCTCCGCCGCGGTGGCCGCCCCGGAGAGCACGGCGAGCACTCCTCCCGGCGCCAGGGCGTCGAGGGCGGGCCGCACGAGGGCGAGCAGGCCTCCCGAGAGCGGCAGGTCCCCGCCCTCCACCGCGGCGGCGGCGACGGGGCCCCCCTCGACGCGGGGGGCGTCCCCGCTCGGGCCCCCGTCGGTGGAGCTCACCACCCGCCCTGGCGGTCGAGCGCCGCGACAAGGGAGGCGTAGCCCTCCTCCCGCGGCGGCATCCACCGGCGCAACCCCTCCATCTCGAGCAGGCGGCGATGCACCGGGTTCTCCCACACCATCGCGAGGAGGGCCCTGCGGAACGCGTCGGCGTCGGAGGCGGGCAGGGTGGGGAGCGCGTCGAACATGCAGTGGTCGAACGGCGGCGTGGTCCAGCACACGGCGAGGCGGGCGGCGTCCACCCGGCCCGCCGCCTGTTCGTTGACCCAGACGAGGTCCCCGACCGTCCCGGCCTGGGCCCTCCCGTCACGCAGGGCCGCGAGGACGTCGAGCTCGCTCGTGCCCGTGTCGCCGTGTTTGCCGAGGTCGGTGTCGAAGGGGAGCACCTTCACCTTCGACAGGTCCACCCCGGCCTCCGCCAGGAAGTGGAGCGGCAGGATCCGGGCCTGGGTGGAGTCGCGGCTGCCGACCGCCAGGGTCTTCCCGGCCAGATCGGCGATCGAGCGGATGCCCGCGTCGGTCCGTACGACCAGCTTGCTGCGGAAGTCGCGGTCGCTGTCCCGCATGCCGAGGGACAGGGAGGTGCCCCCCGTACGCCGACGGACGCGCACGTGCGCGAGGGGGGTGTTCCACGCGACGTCCACGTGGCCGGCGAGGAGGGCCTCCACCTGGCGCTCGTAGTTGCTGTACAGGGCGAAGTCGAGCGGGCATCCATTCGCACGGAAGTGCTCGCGGATGCCCTCCCAGATCGTCACCACCTTGGGATCGTAGGCGACGGCGCCGAGGACGAGGGTGCGCACGGGAGGCTCCGGGTCTAGCCGAACAGCGGGAGGCCCGTAAGCGCCTTCCCGACGAAGTCCTGCAGGTGGTCCACGGTCGGCGCCATGACCCAGCCGGCGCGGGCGTCCCGGAAGACGCGCTCGAGGGGCAGGTGCTTGCTGAACGCGGCGCCACCGCACGCCTTCATCCCGAGGTCGGTGACGTCCACCGCCGCCTCGAGCGCCGCGAGGCGCGCCTGGAGGACGAGGAGCGGGGTCTCCTCCGTGGGGGCGAGCATGGACGCGATCGTGCGGCCGAGGAGCGACCGGGAGAGCTCGGTCCGCACGTTCATCTCGGCCAGGCGGGCCCGCAGGGCGGGGAAGTCGCGGAGCTTGCCGCCCGTGTGCTCGAAGCCGGCCTCGGACAGGTGCCCGGCCGTCGCCGCGACGGCCGCGCGACACAGCCCGTGGGCCATGGCCGCGGTGCCGACGGAGAACCAGGGGAGGACCACCTGGAGCATGCCGGGCGCGCCTTGACCGAGCTCCGTGAGAAGGTCGCCCTTGCGCACCGACAGCCCCTCGAGCGCCACGGGCGCGGAGTCGTTGCCTCGCAGACCGAGGCCGGACCAGGCGCCGGAGATGCGCACGCCCCTCGCGCCCTTCCGCACGAGGTAGAGGGCCGACTCGAGCGGGGAGCCCGCCTTCGGTGCCTGCGCCGACGAGACGTAGGAGTCGGCCCGGGCGGCCGTCGTGACCCACGACTTCGACGCGGAGGTGGAGAAGCCCGCGCCGTCCGCCGCGAGCCGGGAGACCGGCGCCCAGAAGTGGCTGCGGCTGCCCTTCTCCGAGAAGGCCAGCGTCGTCAGGTGGGTGCCCGCCGCGATCGAGCGGAGGAGCGCGTCGCGGTCCTCCAACGTCGTGCTGACGGCGATCGGCTGGGCCGCCGTGACGTGCATCACGTAGACCATGGCGGTGCTGCCGCACGCCGTGGCGAGCTCCTCGACGACCGCGGCGAAGGCGCCGGGGCCCTGCCCGAGGCCGCCCCTCTCCTTGGCCACGCAGAGGCCGAGCAGGCCCTCCGCCCGAAGCGCCGCGACGCTCTCCTCGGGGAAGCGCCCCTGCGCGTCCACCTCGGCAGCGTGCTTCGCCGCGATCGCCTTCACCCTCGCCACCGGCCCCGCCAGCAGGGCCTCGCCCGCCGCATCGATCCCGTACACGTGAGCCATGACCGTTCGCGCCTCCCGCCGTCCGCGGGCGGCGCGACACGCGCGCGACGCCTAGACGGCTCCCTGCCCCGGTGATCCCGCTCCCAACGACACGCGATGGCGAGGAGCGCGTCAGCCGAAGCCGGAGGAGGGTCGGCCGAGGGCGGTGCGGATCGTCGTCACGGCGCGGCAGTCTACCCGGGGCGCTCCAGGGCGGACCAGGGGCCGATCGGCACCCCCGGGGAGCTCGACGGGCACCGGAAAGGCGCAGACAGCGGGGGGGGCGGGCGGTACCTTTCGCCCCTTCACCTTCCGGAGCGGCCCGTTGGCGAAGACGTACGTGGGGTCTCTAGCAGCGAGGGGAGCCGTCCGCCGAGAGGGCGGCCGGGCCGGGCGCCGGAACCTGCCGACATGAAGCACGTCCTCGTCGTCTTCGGCACCCGGCCGGAGGCCATCAAGATGGCGCCGGTGGTGGCCGCGCTGCGCGCGCGCGCGGACGTGCTGCGCACGACCGTCTGCGTGACCGCGCAGCACCGGGAGATGCTCGACCAGGTGCTCGACCTCTTCGGGATCGTGCCCGACGTGGATCTCGCCCTCATGCGCGCGGGGCAGACGCTCGCCGAGATCTCCGCCTCCATCCTGACCCACGTGGACGGGGTGCTCAAGGCGCGCCAGCCCGACGTCGTCCTCGTCCACGGCGACACGACGACGGCGCTCGCTGCCGGGCTCGCCGCCTTCTACCGCCAGATCCCCGTGGGGCACGTCGAGGCGGGCCTGCGCTCGGGGCGCCTGGACGCTCCGTTCCCCGAGGAGCTCAATCGCGTCGTGGTGGACCGCCTCGCGACGCACCACTTCGCGCCCACCCCGGGCGCTGCCGCGAACCTGCGCCGGGAGGGGGCGGACGAGCGCTCCATCCTCGTCACGGGCAACACCGCCATCGACGCGCTGTTCGCCGCCCGGGGTCGCCTCGCCGCGACCGAGGTCCCGGTGCGCGCCTCCTTCAAGGACCACGAGCGGATCGTCCTCGTCACCGCCCACCGGCGCGAGGCCTTCGGCAAGCCGTTCGCGGACGTGTGCAACGCCCTGCAGGCCCTCGCCGTCTCCCACCCCGACGTCTCCTTCGTCTATCCGGTGCACCTCAACCCCCAGGTGAAGGGCCCCGCGCGCGACCGTCTGACGGCCCCGAACGTGCACCTCCTCGAGCCCGTGGACTACGCCTCCCTCGTCTGGCTGCTCGACCGCGCCGAGCTGGTGCTCACCGACTCGGGCGGGATCCAGGAGGAGGCCCCGGCGCTCGGGAAGCCCGTCCTGGTCCTCCGCGACGTGACCGAGCGCCCGGAGCTGATCGACGCGGGTGGAGGCCTCCTCGTGGGCACCCACCCCGAGCGGATCCAGGCCGAGGCCTGCCGGCTCCTCGACGATCCGGCCCACCGAGCGACCATGGGCCGGCCGCGGGCGTTGTTCGGCGACGGCCGGGCGGCCGTGCGGATCGCCGCGCGCCTCGCGGGCGAGGCCGTGCGCGCCTGG
>CAZJJQ010000461.1:0-3918 GCA_964546345.1 uncultured Planctomycetales bacterium | reverse complement strand
TAGCCCATGGCCAACCCCCTGCTCGACGAGCTCAACCGGACCTACGCCCGCCTCCACACCGCGAAGGAGGACGCGTTCTGGGCCGCCAAGATGGGCCTCGGACCGGACGCCGCCGCGGCGCAGCGCACATACGACGAGCGGCTGATCGAGGTGTCGCGGTTCCTCTCCGACGCGGGGCGCCTGGGGCGGACGCGCGCCGAGCTCGCGCGGGCGGAGGGAGATCCCTCGACGGACGCCGACGAACGGACGGCGCTGCGCGGCTGGGTGGACACCCTCTCCGCGCACGCGCTCGACTCCGCGGAGGCCCGGGCGCTCTCCGAGGAGATCGTCGCCGCCGAGGGTCGCCTGCAGCGGGCGCGAGGGACGATGGAGCTCGGCTACCGGGATCCCGGAGGCACGCTCCAGCGCGCCACGAGCGTCAAGCTGTCCGCCATGCTGCGCAGCGAGCCCGACGAGGCGCTCCGCAAGGCGGCCTGGGAGGGGATGCGATCCATCGAGACCCACGTGCTCGCCCACGGCTTCCTCGACCTCGTGGGACAGCGCAACCGGCTCGGACGCCTCCTCGGCGGCGACGACTTCTACGACGGCACGGTCCGGCGCGTCGAGCGGATGACGAAGGCGGGCATCTTCGAGCTCCTCGACGAGCTCGAGGTCCGCACGCGGGAGGCGGCCAGGCGCTCCGTGACGGAGCTCGCGGCCCGCAAAGGTGCCTCGGCGCTCGAGCCCTGGAACTTCAACTACCTCGCGTTCGGCGACGTCACCCGCGACCAGGACCCGTACTTCCCCTTCGCCGAGGCGATCGGACGTTGGGGCCGCTCGTTCGCCGGCCTCGGCATCGATTACCGAGGCGCGACGCTCGTCCTCGACCTGCTCGACCGCGCGGGCAAGTACGAGAACGGCTTCATGCACGGGCCCGAGGTCGCCTGGCGCGAGGGGGGCATGCGCCACCCGGCGCGCATCCACTTCACGGCGAACGCGATCCCCGGGATGGTGGGCTCGGGCCAGAGCGCGTTGCAGACGCTCTTCCACGAGGGCGGCCATGCCGCTCACTTCTCCAACGTGGACATGCCCGCGCCCTGCTTCGGGCAGGAGTTCGCGCCCACCTCCGTGGGGTTCGCCGAGACCCAGAGCATGTTCTGCGACAGCCTGCTCGAGGACGCCGACTGGCTCACGCGCTACGCCAGGACGCGCGCCGGCGCCCCCATGCCCTTCGAGCGCATCCAGCAGGCCCTCGAGGTGCGCCAGCCCTTCGCCGCCTGGGTCGTGCGCGCGATGCTCGCGGTCTGCTACGCGGAGCGCGGGATCTACGAGCTCTCCGAGCGCGAGCGCACCCCCGAGCGCGTGCTCACGCTGGTGCGGGACGTCGAGCGCCGCATGCTGTTCCTCGAGCGCGGCGCCCCGCGGCCGGTCCTGGCGGTCCCCCACCTGCTCGCCGGCGAGTCGAGCGCCTACTACCACGGCTACGTGCTGGCCGAGATGGCGGTCGAGCAGACGCGCAACTTCTTCCTCGCGCGGGACGGGCACCTGGTGGACAACCCCCGGATCGGCCCGGACCTCGCCCGCCACTACTGGAGCCCGGGGAACAGCCGCCCGTTCTCCGAGTTCGTGCGCAACCTGACGGGCGCGCCCCTGTCGGCGGGCCCCCTGGCCGAGCGCGTGAACCAGACCGTGCCGGACGCCCTCGAGGCGGCCCGGGCCGCCATCGCACGCCTGCCCTCCATCCCCGTGCCGAAGGGCGCGCCGAACCTGAACGCGCGCGTCCGCGTGGTGCACGGGAACGAGACCGTCGCCGAGGTGGGCCCCGCGGGCTTCGAGGCCTTCAGCCGGGACTTCTCGCGTTGGGTCGATGCGAAGACGCCGGCCCGACGCGCCGCCGGCCCGCGCGCCGCGCGGGCCCGATGGCGCGCGCGGCGCGCGGCCGCCTCGCGCGTCTCCGGCCCCTCGAGCACGGTCGCACCCGCGGCCTTCGCGATCCCGCGCAGCATCCCCTGGAAGACGTAGCCGTGGAGCGGGTACACCGCGGCCCAGTACGCGAGGCCCGCGAGCCCGCGGGGCTCGAACCGCGCGGTCTGGACCAGCTCGGTGGTCCCGTCGTCGCGGGGCACGAGGCGCAGCTCGAGCGTGGCGCGGCCCGGCAGCCGCATCTCGGCGACGAGGAGCAGCGCCCGCTCGGGCTCCACGGCGCGCACGCGCCAGAAGTCGAGCGCGTCGCCCACGTGGACCTCGGAGGGATGGCGCCGGCCCCGACGCAGCCCCACGCCGCCCACGAGGCGGTCGAGGGCCCCCCGCAGGGCCCAGAGCGCGTCCCCGTGGTACCAGCCCGTGGTGCCCCCGAGCCGCCGGATGGGCTCCCACAGGCGCGCGGGAGGGACGTCCACCACCATGCGCCGCACGTCCTCGCGCACGGCGCCGCCCGCCCAGGACGGATCCCCGGGATCGCTCCACTCCGCGGGCGGGATGCGCCCGGCGTCGGTCCAGTGGGTCTCGGTCGTCTCCGCCCGCAGGCGCGCGAGAGCGAGCCGGATCGCCTCGCGGGGCGAGAGGAGCGACTGCGGCACGATCGCCCGGATCGCGTCCTCGTGGCAGACCGCGGGGTTGCGCAGCCCTTCGGCCAGGGGCCGCGCGATGGACGCGGGCACCGGCGTCACGAGGTGGATCCAGTACGACGAGAGCCGCGGCGACAGGATCGGCACGGGCACGATGAGCCGGCGCCGGAGGCCCGCCTCCTCGGCGTACGTGCGCATGAGCTCGCGGTACGTCACGACCTCGGGGCCCCCGATGTCGAAGGTGAGCCCGGCCGTCTCGGGATGCTCGAGCACCCCGAGCAGGTACCCGAGCACGTTGCGGATCGCGATGGGCTGGCTCGGCGTGCCCACCCACCGCGGCGTGACCATGGCGGGCAGGCGATCGACCAGATACCGCAGGATCTCGAACGACGCGCTCCCCGAGCCGAGGATCATGGCGGCGCGCAGCGTGGTGACGGGCACGGGCCCTTCCGCGAGCACGCGCCCCACCTCGGCGCGCGAACGCAGGTGCGCCGAGAGATCGGGCGCGTCCTCGCCGAGTCCGCCCAGGTACACGATGCGCTCGAGGCCGGCCGCCGCGGCCGCCCGGACCATGTTCGCCGCCGAACGACGGTCCGCGTCGGCGAAGTCGCCGTGCCGCGGATTCATGCCATGGACGAGCCAGTAGGCGACGCCGCACCCGCGCGCGGCGTCGGTCAGCTGCGCCTCCTCGAGGACGTCGGCCTGCGCGACCTCGAGCCGCGGGTGCGTGGCCCACGCACGCCCGCGGAGCTTCCCGAGGTCGCGCGCGACGGCGCGCACGCGCCAACCCGCCTCGAGCAGCCGCGGCACGAGGCGGCCCCCGACGTAGCCCGTCGCGCCGGTGACCAGGACGGGGCGGGCGTCGGTGGGCGCAGCCATGCCCTCATGGTCGCGCCGCAGCGGCCCCGACGCCCCACGGCGTCCGACCATGCCCGACCCAGCCATGAAGGATGAAGCGGCCGAGAGAGGGCGTGTGAAGGAGTCGTCGAATGCGTCGCGCCCGCCCTCACCCTCCGTCCGGACCGAGATCGAACAACGTGCCCTGCGCCGACGGCCGCCGGAACGTGCGCACCTCCGGCCCGGCCACCGGGTCGTCGCGGTGGAGTCCCAGCCGCCGACAGTGCACCGTGAACAGGTCCTCGATCATCTGCCACCGAGGCCCCTTCCCGGTCATGCGCGCGCCGAACGCGGCCTCGTTCAGGCGCCCCCCGCGCACGTCGCGGATCTGCCCGAACACCTTGTGGACGGAGAGCGGCAGCTCGGCTTCGAGGCGCTCGCGGAACACGGGCAGCACCTCCGCGGGGAGTCGCACCAGGGTCAGGAACGCCGTGGTGGCCCCGGCGTCGCGCGCGCGCTCGAGGAGCTCGGGGAT
>CAZJJQ010000460.1:0-3921 GCA_964546345.1 uncultured Planctomycetales bacterium | reverse complement strand
CGATCGCCGCCCCCCGTCAGCGCGCCGGCGCGACGGCGTCGGCGAGGGCGAGGAGGAGCGGCTTCGCCGCGCCCCGCCACGCGCTGCCGTGCATGCAGGCGAGCGTCGTGGCCTCGAGCCCCGCGAGCTTCTCGAGGACCGGGCGCGAGCCCGGGCCGTGGGCGAAGTAGTCGAGGCCGCTCCGCATCCGCTCGCTGGGCGCCAGGATGTCGCTCTCGACCACGGGCTTCGTGCCCTTCCCTCCCTGGGTGAACAGGTCGCCGCAGAAGAGCGTCTTCGTCGTCTCCTCGAACAGGTAGCCACATTCCCATCCGTGGGGGACGTGGGGGGCGTCCATCCACCGCAGCGTCCGCTTCCCCGTCCGCACGCTCTCGCCGTCGGCGAGCCCCTTCGGGGCCCGGTCGGCGAGGTCCGAGATCGAGACCATGGCGGCCAGGTTCCCGCAGAGGGGCGTGGCGCGCGGGGCCGCGGCGAGCCACTCGTTGAGCGCGCCGCACTCGTCGGCCTCGACGTGGGAGAACGCGACCCACCGCAGGCGCTCCACCGGCATCACGCTCGCCACGGCCTCGCGGACGAGCGGGAACATGCGGCGCAGGCCCGTGTGGAACAGGAGGGGCTCGTCGTCCACGAGCAGGTACTGGGTGAAGCTGATCGCGCCCGGCACTCCCGGGAGCACCACCGGCGGGTGGATGCGGTACAGGCCGTCGCCGATCTCCGCGACGTTCGTGCCCGAGGAGGCGTTGGTGACCACCATGTCCAGGGCTCCGGGGGGGAGCCTGCAGCGTAGCAGAGGACGAGCGTGCCGAGCCTCAGGCGCCGGCGGTCGTCGCCGGGCGCGGCCCGGGCTACTTCGCGCGTCGGACCGCCTGCAGGCTCGCCTCGGCGCGGCGGACCACGCGGTCGCACATCACGTCGCACAGGGAGAGCGTGGACTCGTCCGCGAGCGTGTAGATCGCCCGCGTGCCCTCGGTCGTGCGGGTGACGAAGCCCGCCGCGGCGAGCACCCCGAGGTGCTTGCTCGTGTTCGCGTGGCTCTCCTCCGCGTGGGCGGCGAGCTCCATCACGCTCTGCGGGCCCTGGCAGAGGAGCTCGAGGAGGCGCAGCCGCACCGGCTCGCCGAGGACGCGGAACTGGGAGGCCGCCTCGGCGAGGAGCGCCTCGGGGTGGCGTGCGCGAGGGGACGCGGGCGCGCCGGACGGGCCCGTCGGGGGGCGCGCGGCGGGCGCGGGCGGGGCGGGACGACGGCGGGGGGTCACTTGGGGGCACTCCGGGGGGCGCCGGTCTCGAGGGGCAGGTCGGGCTGGGCTGCCCACTCGACGATGGATCCGTCGTACCACCGGACGTCGCGATAGCCGAGCAGGACGTTCAGCGTGAACCACGTCTGGCTGGCCTGGTGGCCGGTGCGGCACGAGAGGATGAGGGGGGCGGCGGGGTCGAGACCCAGGGCCGCGTAGCCGGCGCGCAGGTCGTCCGGCGCCTTCCAGAAGGTGCCGCGCTCCGTCGCGACGACGTCGGCGGTGTAGGGACGGTTCAGGGCGCCCGGCACGTGCCCGGCGCGCGGGCCCGCCGGCGACTCGCCGCGGAAGGCCTCCGCGGGGCGGACGTCCACGAGGGGCGGGGCACCCGGCGCGAGCGTGGCCTTGACGGCGTCGAGCCCGACGACGAACGCGTCGGAGCCCGCACGGGGGACGTAGGTCTTCGCGACCGGCGTCGGCCGGTCGCGCACGATCGGCAGCCCGGCCGTCGCCCATGCGCCGAAGCCGCCTTCGAGGACCGCCACGCGGCGGTGGCCGAGGGTCACGAGCGCCAGCAGCACCTGCGTCGCGTCCTGGAGCTTCGGGCCGGCGTGGACCACGATCTCGGTGTCGGCGTCGAGCCCGAGCGCCCCCGCGCGCTTCGCGAGCTCGGCCGACGGCAGCAGCTCGTCCGCGACGCCGTTCCGCGTGCCGCGGACGGCCTTGACGGGCAGGGAGACCGCGCCCGGGAGGTGACCCGCGGCGTACGCGTCACCCTCGCGCGCATCCACGATGACGACCGCGCTCCCGCGGTCCCGCAACCACGGGATCGACACGACCGTCGGCTGCTCCAGGCGCGCCGGATCCGTCGCGTAGCGGTGCGCCGGCGCGGGCGTCTTCGCCGCGGACGCGGGGAGGAAGAGGAGCCGCGCCAGCTGGTGGCGGGGGAGGGCCGCGGCCGCGGCGCCCTCCGTGATCGCGCCTCGCAGCGACGGAGGCAAGAGGAGCCCGCCGCGGAGCCCGTCGAGGCCGTCCTCGAGGATTCGCACGTTGCGGTGCCCGCGGCGCGCGAGCTCGACCCAGGCCTGGGCGGGGTGGGTCATGCCGTTCGAGACGAGGACGACGAGCGCATCCCGGCGCGCGGCGAGGAGCGAGGCTCCCTCGACCCCGAGCAGCGCCGGCAGGTCCATGCGCGACGACCCCGCGAGGTGGAACGCGTCGAACTCGTCCTGCGGGCGCACGTCCACGAGGACCACGCTCCGGCGGTCGCGCGCGAGGCGATCCAGCACCTCGTCGGCGGTCACGTGATCGCGCGCGGCCTCGATGTCGGCGGCGAAGGCCGGCGCCACACCGGGGGACGCGACGCCGCCGGCGTCGGTTCCGGCCGGGCAGAGGGCACGGGTGGGGGCGGGGAGGAGCGCGGCCGCCACCCCGCCGGCGAGCAGGCCGAGGGCGACGGCCACGGGCAGGCGGTTCGACGTCATGATGCGGCTCCCTCCGCCGCGTCCGAGGCCTTGCGCGCGGCGAGCCGGTCGATGACGACGAACACGGCGAGGGCCATCAGCACCACGAGGAGCGTCGTGACCCCGGTGGACAGGCCGAGGAGCTGCGGCAGCGTCGCGACGCCGCACGCGCCCGCCTCGGCGAACCCCGACAGCGCGGGCCATCCCGCCGCGTAGCCGAGGCTGCCGAGCATGGCGCCGAGCAGGAAGACCAGCGCGTCTCCCTTGGCGGAGGCGAGCCCCACGAGCGCGGTGCCGGGGCACCAGCCGCCCACCACGAATCCCACGCCGAAGATCAGCCCTCCGACGGCCTGCGGAGCGAGGAACGTCTCGAGGGCGTAGATCGTCGTGCGATCGACGAGGCCGAGCCGCTCGAGGAGCGCCAGGCCGACGGCCGCCGTCGCGAGCGCGGTGAACATGACCTGGATGACGGTGAGGTCGCGCAGGTAGAAGACGCCCGCGAGGCGCCGGCTGCTGCCGAAGCCCGCGCGTTCGAGGCTCGCGCCGAACGCCAGGCCCACGAGCGCGGCGGTGAGGAACGCGGCGGGAGTCCCGAGCGTGCCGTCGGAGAAGAAGGTGGAGAGGGTCATCACAGCCACTCCTTGCGCACGAGCGCCGCGGCGGCGAACCCGCCCGCGAACGCGGTGATCAGGAACACCCAGGAGCCTTCGAGCAGCATCGCGCCGCCGGTCAGCGCCTGGCCCGAGGTGCACCCGCCCGCCATCCGGCTGCCGAACCCGACGAGGACGCCGCCGATCAGGGCGAGCGCGAGCCGTCGCCGCACGCTGGCGCGGGGGCCGCGCTCGACCTCGGGGCGCACGCGGCGCGCGAGGAGCGCCGAGACGAACCCGCCGCCGATCACGCCGAGCGACATGAACACGAGGTAGTGCGCGAGCGGCGACCCCTCGGCGAACCACGGGCCGAGGTAGCCGTTGCCCTCGACGGGCGCCGGGGCCACCGCGTGGGCCGCGCTCGCCGCGACGCGGGAGAGGCTGCCCGACGCGCCGAGGCCGGCGCCGAGCGTCACGAAGGAGACGAGCAGGGTCGCGCCCAGGGCCACGCCCGCGAGGTAGGGGTTGGCGAAGGGGCGGGGGCCCTTCGCGGCGACGGGCGGAGCGAGCGGAGAGGCGTTCATGGAGGGCTCCTTCCGTGGGGCCTAGCAGCCGGCCGGGCGCTTCTTCGGC
>CAZJJQ010000459.1:0-3928 GCA_964546345.1 uncultured Planctomycetales bacterium | reverse complement strand
CGAGCCGCCGCGCGGCACGAGCCCCGAAAGCGAGCCCGTACGTCCCGACGGCGAGTTCTTCACGATCCCTGACGGGGCGGCGGGGGGCGCCCTCCCCTACCGCGGAGGGCCCGGGGCGGCGGTCCAGCCGTAGCTCGCCTCACCGGGCAGCGGCGAGGTCCCCGACGAGGAGACCTCGGATCGCACGACGATCCCGTCCCCGCTCAGGGAGAAGACCGGCCCCACCGCGTCCGGCGACCGGCCGGCCAGGGCGAGGTCCCCGGCGTTGTCGCGCCCCGGACGTTCGGCGTACCCCGCCAGCCTGCGTTCCAGGGCAAGGGTCCGGGGATTCGTGGGGGCGCGGGGGCCCGCCGCCACCAGCAGCCACGCCGACGCATCGAGGGTCTCGGGGGGCTCCGCCACCAGCGACAGGAGCGCGGTCGCACGTGTGCCGTCGCCCCCCACGGCGACGGCCCGATGGCCGGAGAGCCCGGGGAGGCCACCGACGAGCGCCGCGGGCCCCTCGGCACGTTCGAGTCCCCACCGGAGCGCCACGGCGGGCGGCAGCCCCTTGATGGAACGGCGCTCGGGGGCGACCTCGACCTCCCCGAAACCCGCCGCGAGGCCGCCCTTCGAGACGCCGAGGATGGCCCCGAGCCCCCCCGCGAACGAGAGGCACAGCGTCGCGCGCCTGCCCGTGCCGTGCCGCTCGATCACGACGAGGGGTTCGGGAAGGCGGGCCCGTACCAGCCCCTCGAGCGCGACCACGAGCGGCGAACCCGCCCCCGGGGCCGTCGCGAAGGCCGCCTCGAGGAGGCCCGGGTCGTCCTGTTGCCATCGGCGTCCCTCACGGGCGACCTCGAGGAGGAAGAGGTCCTCGGCCGCGACCCCGGCGCCGTCGGCGATGCCTTGAAGTTCCTGCTCCACCTCGTCGGGAAGGAGCGCCCGCACCGGCCCGAGGAAGGTCCGCGCTCCGGCGACCTCGGGGCGCCGCGTCCCCGCGGCGACCGCCGACCGGATGGGTTCCCGCAGCAGGCGCCCGTGCTCGTGCCCCATCCACCGCGGGGACCCCGCGACCCAGACGTGGGGGTAGGGCCTTGTGTCGTCCACGGCGGCCACCAGTCGGCCGGGGGGTTCCGGGGGGTTCCGTCCCGGCTCGCCGCAGGCGCACACCCCGGCCACACAGGCGACGGCGAGCAGGACGCGGAGAGCGCCCCGGTTCCGTGACCGTCGGGGCGGCTCGTGCGTGGGAGAGGGGCCCCCGCTGCGCTGGATGCACCTGACCATCACGCGCCACCTCGCAAGGAGACCTCATATATCCGCACGCGGGCGCGGGGAACACCCCTCCCCCCGCCCCGGCCCTCCCCCCGCCCCGGCCCTCCCCCCGTCCCCCCCCGGCCACCCGCGGACACCCCCGGACACCCCCGGATCGATCCCGTCCGCCGGCCCTTCACCGGGGGGGCCCGGACGTGGCTTCCCCACGGGTTTCCCATCCGAACGTCACCCCCTTCCGGTACACTCTTCCGCTTCGGCGAGATTCATCGCAAGTCGTTTGCCGGCACCGTCTTAGGACGATCCACAGGGACGTCGGGAGGAGCCGGCCCCGACGACGGCGCCTCCCCCGCGAGCCCGCGAAAGGTAACCCCCGTCCATGCTCGGCGAACGGATCCACGAGACGAAGATCGAGGACGAGCTCAAGACGTCGTACCTGCGCTACGCCATGAGCGTCATCGTGGACCGGGCCCTGCCCGACGCCCGCGACGGGCTCAAGCCCAGCCAGCGCCGCATCCTCGTCGCGATGAACGACCTCGGGCTGGGGCCCCGGGCCAAGTCGAGGAAGTGCGCCAAGATCGCCGGCGACACGTCGGGCAACTACCACCCGCACGGCGAGTCGGTGATCTACCCGACCCTCGTCCGCATGGCGCAGCCGTTCAACATGCGCGCGCCGCTGGTGGAGGGCCAGGGCAACTTCGGCAACGTGGACGGCGACCCGCCCGCCGCGATGCGATACACCGAGGCGCGGATGACCTCGGCCGCGACGGACCTCCTCGCCGACCTCGACAAGGAGACCGTCGATTTCAAGCCCAACTACGACGAGACCCGGCAGGAGCCGGTGGTGCTCCCGGGGCTCTTCCCCAACCTGATCGTGAACGGGGCGGCGGGCATCGCCGTCGCCATGGCGTCGAGCATCCCGCCCCACAACCTGGGCGAGGTGTGCGACGGCATCACGGCCCTCCTGCGCAACCCCGACATCACGGTCGCGCAGCTGATGAAGCACATCCCCGGGCCCGACTTCCCCACGGGCGGGCGCATCTGCGGCCGCAACGCGATCCGGGGCGCCTACGAGACGGGCCGCGGGATCCTCGAGGTGCGGGCCAAGTGCCACATCGAGTCCGGCCGGCAGGGCAAGCAGCAGATCGTGGTGGACGAGCTGCCGTTCCAGGTCAACAAGACGACCCTCATCAAGCGCATCAAGGACCTGTACGACGAGGGCAAGATCGAGGGCATCGCCGACGTGGTGGACGAGTCCACCCACGAGGTCCGGCTCTGCATCGTCGTCAAGCGCGGCGAGGACCCGGAGATCGTCCTCAACCAGCTGTACAAGTTCACGCAGCTGCGCGAGTCGTTCAGCGTGATCATGATCGCGCTGGTGGACGGGCGGCCCGAGCTGCTCACCCTCAAGCAGATCCTCGAGCAGTACGTCCGGCACCGCAAGGAGGTCGTCACCCGGCGCACGCGCTACCTCCTCGCGCGGGCCGAGGAGCGGGAGCACATCGTCGCGGGCCTCCTCAAGGCCATCGACATCATCGACAAGGTGATCTCGCTCATCCGCAAGAGCAAGGACGTCGCCGCGGCGCGGGCCGGGCTCGTGGACGAGTACGGGTTCACGGGCGTCCAGGCCGACGCCATCCTGCGCATGCAGCTCCAGCGGCTCACGAACCTCGAGCGGAAGGAGCTCGAGCAGGAGCACAAGGACCTGCTGGCGAAGATCGCCGAGTACAAGGCCATCCTCGGCGACGAGAAGCTCGTGCTCCAGATCCTCGAGGAGGACCTCGCCGAGCTGAAGACGCGGCACGCCGACAAGCGCCGGACCGAGATCGGCGACGAGGCGGGCACCTACGACCTGATGGACCTCGTCCAGTCGGAGAACGTCGCCGTCACGCTCTCGCACGAGGGGTACATCAAGCGCACGGCGCTCGCGACCTATCGCAAGCAGCAGCGCGGCGGGAAGGGCATCATCGGCAGCGAGGCGAAGGAAGGCGACTTCATGGAGCACCTCCTGATCGCCAACACCCACGACTGGCTGCTCTGCTTCACCGACCGCGGGCGCGTCTACAAGGACCAGGTGCTCAACCTGCCCGAGCTCGGCCGGTACGCGAAGGGCCGCGCGATCGTGAACTTCCTCGAGATCGGCGGGGGCGAGCGCGTGCAGGCGCTCCTCCCCATCCGCGACCTCGAGGACCAGGAGCACTCGATCCTGTTCGCGACGCGGAAGGGCTACGTCAAGCGCACCTCGCTGACCGAGTTCGGCAACATCCGCCGCGGCGGCATCATCGCGCTCTCGCTCGAGGAGGGCGACGCCGTGGTGGGCGTCTCCCTGGTCCGTGAGGGCCAGCACGTGGTGCTCGCCACGGCCAAGGGCATGGCGATCCGGTTCCCCGTGGAGGAGTCGGCAGTCCGCCGCATGGGGCGCGCGGCCTTCGGCGTGATCGGCATCCGCATCGACAAGGGCGACCGGGTCGTGGACATGAGCGTCGTGGACGACACCGCGACCCTGCTCACCGTGTGCGAGAACGGCTACGGCAAGCGCACGGCCTTCAGCGAGTACCTGCGCGGGGGCGAGGCCCAGAACCGGGGCGGCGGCGGCCTCCAGAACATCTCCCCCGACCTGATCGAGCGCAACGGCGACGTGGTCGCCGTGAAGACGGTCACCGACGGCGACGACGTG
>CAZJJQ010000458.1:0-3938 GCA_964546345.1 uncultured Planctomycetales bacterium | reverse complement strand
GCACGAGTCGGTCGGGATGGAGAGGCCGGCGGGCAGCGGCTCGTCGTTGGGGTTGTTCGGGTCGTCCACCACCTCGCACGAGTACGGCGCCGTGCCGCCCGCCACGATCAGCTGCGCGGCGTCGAAGCCGTTGAACAGCCAGTCGGGGAGGTCGGCGTCGGTCACGAACACCAGCGCGCCGATGCCGATCACCCACTGGAAGTGCTTCGTCGTCGTGGCGAAGGGCTGCGTTCCCGTGTCGGTCAGCTTGATCGTGAAGTCGAACGTCCCGTTCTCGAGCGGCCGGCCCGTCAGGCCCACCGTGTTGTTGTCCAGGGCCACCCCGGCGGGCAACGCCCCGTCGATCACCTCGAGGAGGTAGGGACCACCCCCTCCGCCCGAGAACTGCAGGGCGAAGTTGAGGATCTCACCGGAGTTGATGGCAGGCAGGGCCGTCGTCTCGATGACGATCGGATTGGATCCGACCCGGAATCCCTCGCCGTGCCCGCCGCAGGCGGTCAGGCCTGCGAGGGGGAGGAGAGAGAGGAATGCGGCCGCGACGCGAACGTTCAACATGGAAGCTCCCTGACTGAGCACCAAGACGGCGGTAGTCTCGCCATGCCCCTGCGTGGCGACAAGGGCACCGAATTTCGATGCGGGACCTACGTCCCGAACTCCGTTATCGGGACTTTGGACTCCACTCCCGAGACTCCGTGAAGCTCTGAACGATTCGGAACAGCAGGCGACGCCGCTCGGCTCCGGGATCCTCCACATCCCCTGAAGAAGGCACGCGTTGCGGAGACCATCGGGACCGCGCGCAGGAGTTTGCGACGCCTCCTCCGAAGGCTGACGTGCACGCGCTCGGGTCCTCCTGCCTGCACCTCGAGCACAGGGCTGTCCGCCCCGTCCCCCCCCAGCCGCAGGCCCCCCTCGCAGTCGCCGTCACGGTCTCGAAGGGTGCTCCTGGAGGAACCGCTCGCCGTAGGGGTTCGGAGAGGGCGCGCCCACCCAGCAAGCACGCCCGCTTTCAACCTCGGCGCGGGTGGCCAAGCGCCAGGTGCCCCCCCGAGCGGGCGGTTTCGCACGGCGGAGGCGCCCCCGCACCCGGGCCCCCGACCCGAGAGAGCGCCCCCCCCGGAGCGGGGTCCACTCCGCCAGGTTCCATCCCCGCCCGAGGCCTCGACACCCCACTCCACCCGCCGTGCCAGGTGGAGAACGCCCCCAGGCGGGGCCTGAGGTTCCCGCGCACGACGAGGCCGGGCGGAGGCCCCATCGATCGGGATCCCGCAGTCGGGGCGGATGAATGCCTCCCTGCGGCGAAGCGGCGCCGACGCGTTCACGGCCCGGTGACACGCCGCAGAGCTGACGGTTCGCGGCGGAGGCCATCCCGCGGGGGATGGCGCCCGCACATCAAGGGAGGCCAGCCGCGGCCCAGGCCTCGCCGCATCGGGGGAACATCGGGCTGAGGGAGTGCCGTTCCACGAGTCGTCCGCCGGCGCTCGGCTGACGCCCCCCGTGCCACCCCCACCCGATCCCCTAAAACGACCGGGGCCGGGATCGCCTTGGCGACCCCGGCCCCGGGAGACCTCTGCGACTCGGGACGGATCAGCGACCCGACCAGAGCACCGAGAAGCGGTTCGCCGTCCCGCCCAGGCCGTTGAACGAGCGGTTGTTGGCGGCGATCACGGCGCCGGCACCGTCGAACGTGCGCTCCTGGATCTTCATGCCGTTCTCGCTGCCGGTCGTCGAGAAGCCGTAGTAGATCCGGCGATCCGAGAAGTCGAGCGCGAGCGAGGAGCTCACGCGACCCGCGGTGGACTCGACGATCGTGACGGCGGGGGTGCCCGACAGCGCGCCGCTCGAGGTGACCGCCAGGTTCGACACGATGCGGAGCTGTTCCTGACCCGGGTTCTGCTGCCCGTAGGTCTGGAAGCCGGTGGAGGCCACCCGGTTGACGAACGCCACGCGGGTGCCCGCGCGGTTCGGCTGGATGTACCCGATCGAGCGGCCCGTGGTCGAGTTGGCCGAGATGTTGCTCAGGTTGAACAGGTTGCCGCCGACGCTCGTGTCGAGCCCGTAGAGCTCGCCCCCTCGACCGGCGTTGTCACCCCAGTAGGTGGGGAAGATCGGGCCGCCGCCGTCGGAGCTCGCCCAGTCGTTGTTGTAGGCGCCGTTCGCCTTGTAGTAGGAGTTGAAGAACAGGAGCCCGGGGTGTCCCGCCGCGGTCACCTTCTCGCCGCCGGCGCCCTGGGTGCCGCCCATGCCCCGCGTCGTCGGCCCCGTGTAGGCGTAGGCCCCGTTGATGAATCCCCGCTGGGTGATCCACCCGGGCGCGAACGCCTGGAGCGCCACGCGCGAGTTGACGGTGGAGGAGATGTCCTTCACGTTCACGCCGATGAGGCGGCCACCGGACGGGTCGGAGGCGTTCAGCGCGCCGAGCGAGACGTAGTAGTAGAAGTTGCCGTCGTTGCTGTAGAAGCACGCCATCGGCAGCGTCGCGCCCTGACCGCCGTTGTAGTTGCCCTGGGTGTAGGTGTAGCCGCTCGTGGGCTGCGTGACCTGGGTGGACGAGCTGTAGGTCTTCGTCGCCCCCGTGATGTCGGCGTGGCCGCCCTGGGCGAACGGCAGGATGCCGTCCACCGTGGTGCCGCCGAGGCGGTACGCGTACATCGAGCCGGACTGCATCACGATGTCGGCGTAGGTCGAGCTGAACGAGGTCGGGCTGTCCACGGAGAAGCCCGCCCAGAAGACGAACGCCTTGTGATCGCGGGTGAAGGCGAGGGCGCCCATGTGCCACTGGACCGAGGTCACGAACGTCGGGGACGCGGCGTGCGTCACCAGCGTCTCGGTCTTGCTCGCCCACGGGTTGGAGGAGGCCCCCGTCCCGCTGAGGCACGCGATGGCCTCGTACGCGCCCGACACGCTCACCTGGGAGCTCCCGAAGTTGCTCCAGGCGCCCGTGTAGGCGTTGTAGACGACCGCGATGTTCGCCCCGTTGTCGGAGATCTCGAGCTGGGTCGCCGGGCCATCGTAGGTCCCGTACAGCTGGTAGTCCTGCTCGCCGAGGCGCGCCCCGACGAGGCGGGCCGGCGACTTGTACCGGCGGAGGTTCGTCGCGGCCTCGGCGAACTGCTGGTCGAAGTCCACGTAGATGCTGCGGCGCAGGAACGTCGAGGTGCCGACCGCGGCCGCCGAGCCGTTGGACCCCGCGACGATGGCGCAGGCCTTCCCGTTCGCGCTCACGCGGAACGGGGCCGGCGCGCCGCTGCTGTCGCCGAAGTTCGCCCAGTTGTGGCCGAACGTGGCCGGGATGATCTGGGTCGGGTTCGAGTTGGTCGCGGGAGCGGTCGTCGCGTCCCAGCTGTTCCCGCCGGTGAAGGAGGGCAGGCTGTCGGTGCCCGTGGTGCCCCAGCGGCAGTAGCCGACCGAGATCGGGCTGCCGGCGGAGTTGGTCCAGCCGCCGATGCCGCCGGCCCCCGAAGCGAGCAGGCCCATCGTCGAGGGCGACAGGTAGGCCCCCGAGGTCGGGTTGAAGATCGCCGCGCGGTAGACGTAGTGGTCGCCGTAGATCACCCGGTCGCCGAGGTCGCCACGGTTGTCGCCGCGCAGGGCGTAGAGCGCGTGGTTCGTGAGCGCCAGCGAGTCGGCGTAGAGATAGGTGCCGTCCGAGCCGCCGGGGGAGAGCACGACGTACGTCGCGCCGCCGAAGGGCTTCTCGCCGGTCAGGGAGAACACCACCACCCGCTCGCCCGCGCTCACCGGCTCGTCGAAGTCGTCCACGCTGAGCTTGAGCTTGGCGGCGGCCATGCGGCCGTCCGGGCTCACCGTGATCTGGGGGATCTTGAACAGGCTCGAGTGGCCGGACGCGCTCGAGATCCACGCGTCGCCGAAGCCGGCGAAGGTGGACTTGTCGAAGGCCACGGGGATCTGGATCTTGCTGTCCTTGCGGACGATGAAGA
>CAZJJQ010000457.1:0-3946 GCA_964546345.1 uncultured Planctomycetales bacterium | reverse complement strand
GACGGAGGCCGTGACCGGCGAGCCGGAGGGCGCGTGCGGCGCGGGGAACGACGTGCTGCTGGCGCAGACGCTGCGCCTGCGCGGACAGTCGCTGCACGCCCTCGGCCGCGACGGGGAGGCCGTCGCGGCGCTCGAGCAGGCGGGGGCCCATGCCGAACGGGTCGGATGGCGCGCGTTCGCGGCGGACGTCTACGGGGAGGCGGGCGCCGTGGCCACCGCCGCCGGGGCCCTGGACGCCGCGGGACGGAACCTCGAGCGGGTCGTCGCCCTCGCCGTGGCCCGTAGGGACCCCCGCGGGGAGGCCAGCGGGCTCACGCGCCTCGGGTGGGTCCGCCATCGCCAGGGCGACCTGCCGGGAGCGCTCTCCGCGCTGCGACGGGCACTCCCGATCCGTGAGAGGGTCGGCGAACCGAAGGCGCTCGCGGCCACCCTGCGCACCCTCGGCCTCGTAGAGGAGGATCTGGGCGCGCTCGGCGAGGCCCGCCAGGCCCAGACACGCGCCCTCGGCATCTCCGACGCCGCCGGCGACGCCGCGGGGAGCGCCTCGGCGCTCGGCAACCTCGGAGGCATCGCCTGGCGGACGGGCGAGTACGCGGTCTCGCTCGGCTACCAGGAGCGCGCGCTCGCCCTCCTCGAGAGCCTCGGCGACGTGGGGCGCACCGGCGCGGCGCTCGCGAACCTCGGCATCGTCTACCAGCGCCTCGGCGCGCAGGACCGCGCCCTCTCCTGCTACGAGCGCTCGCTGACGCGCCTGGACGCCGTGGGCGACCGGGTGCGCGCCGCGACGGTGCTGTGCAACCTGGGGGCGCTCTACGCCACCCTTGACGAGACGGACCGGGCGCTCGGCTACCTCGAGCGCGCACGCACGACGGCGGAGGCCGCCGGCGACCGGGCGGGCACCGCAGCCGCCCTCACCAACGAGGGCTATCTGCACGCGAGGCTCGGCAACACCGAGGAGGCGCTGTCGGCCCACGAGCGCAGCCTGGCCCTGCGCGAGGCCCTCGGCGACCGGGAGGCGGCGGCCGAGGCGCGGATGGCGCTCGGCATGGTGCACGCGGCCCGGGGCGACCCCGAGCGAGCCCTCGCGCTCCTGCGCCGCGCGGTGGCGGAGGCGGAGGAGTTCGGGGCCGAGGACACCCTGGTGGTCTCGCTCTGGGCGACGGCCGCCGCGCGCCTCCAGGCTGGCGAGCCCGCCGAGGCGGTCGCCGCCGCGCGACGGGCGATCGAGGAGATGCCGACCCTGGTGGGCGGGCTCTCCGACGAGCACGGGGCGCTCGTGCGGCAGCGCCTGGCCCCCGTCTTCGAGACGGGCCTCCGCGCCGCGGTGTCGCTCGGCGACCCGGAGGCGATCTCCTACTTCCTCGAGAGCGGGCGGGCGGGGGCGCTGCTCGAGGCCCTGGGGGGACGCGACCGGCTGCACGACGTCGTCATCCCCGCCGACTTGCGCGCCCGGGAGGCCGAGGCCCGCGGAGCCGAGGCCCGGGCCCTCGCCCGGTACCGCAAGGCCCTGGACGGGGACGATCTCGCGACGGCCCGCGGCCTCCGGGCGGAGCACGAGGCGGCCCGCCAGGGCGTGCGGCAGGTCATCGAACGCATCCAGCGGGAGGCGAAGGCGGCCGCGCACCTGGTCTACCCGAAGGCCTCCTCCCTCGCCGAGGTGCGGGGGCTCCTGCGCGACGGCGAGGCGTTCGTGACCTACGCGATGCTCGCCGACCGCACGATCGCCTTCGTCGTCACGAAGGCGGGGGCGCGGACGGTCTCCCTCGGGGGGTCGGAGGAGATCGAGAAGGCGTGCCGGGACCTCGTCTCCGCGACGTCGCCGGGCCCCGACCCCGCCGAGGAGGTGGCGGCGCTCGGGGGCCTCGTCGTGGCGCCCCTGGGGCTCGGGAAGGAGGTGCGTCGGGTGGTCGTCTCACCGGACGGGGCGCTCGCCTTCGTGCCGTTCTGCCTGCTCCTGGCCGACCGCGAGGTGGCCTGCGTGCCCTCCGGCACGACCTGGCGCCTGCTCGCCGCCGAGGCGCAGGGGACCGGGAAGGGCGTGCTCGCCGTGGGCGACCCCGACTACGAGACCGACGGCGCCGGCGCGAACCAGCTCGCGCGCATGAGCGCCGGCGTCGGGTTCCCGCCCCTGCCCCACACGCGGGAGGAGGCGAAGGCCGTCGGCGACGTCGTCCTCCTCGGCCCGGAGGCGAACGAGGTCGGGCTCCGGTTCGCCGTCGGACGGCGGCCCCGCTGGCGCGCCGTCCACCTCGCGTGCCACGGCCTGGTGGACGCCGTCGCACCGCTCCTGTCCTCGCTCGCGCTCACCCCCACCGAGGACGACGACGGGTTCCTGACCGCCATGGACGTGCTGCGGATGCGCATCCCGTCCGACGTGGTCGTCCTGTCCGCTTGCCGCACCGGCCGGGGCACCGCGGTCCGGGGCGAGGGGGTCGTCGGCTTCGTCCGGGCGTTCATGTTCGCGGGGTCCCCCCGCGTGATCGTCAGCCTGTGGAACGGGGACGACGAGGCCACCCGCACGCTCATGGTCCGCTTCCACGCCCTGCTCAAGGAGGGCCGTCCCACGGCGACCGCCCTCGCGGAGGCCCAGGCCGCGGTACGGGCGGTGGAGCGGTGGAGGCACCCCTACTACTGGGCCGGATGGGTGCTCTGGGGCGTTCCGGACTGACGGGCGGCGTCGCGCGACAGGAGTGTTGCGCCCGGAGCCGGGGAAATGGGTGGTGCTTCCGATCGGCGGACTCGCTACCGTGGGCGCTGTACCGGGCGGTTGGTGGGTTCCCTCGGCCGCGTGGGCCGACGACGACGCCTTCACACCGCCAGAAGCCACGGAGGCGACACATGCACGAGAGACCTCGTTGGTGGAGGAGCACGATCGGCGTGGCCGCGCTTGCGGCCGGCCTGATCGTTACGGGCTGCGATTCCGGCAGCACCGGCAGCGGCGGCAGCGCGACGGCGACCGTGAACCTGAACAGCCTTCCCGCCGCGGAAGCGTGGGTGGACGGCAAGTCCGCCGGCTCGACGCCTCTCGCGGTGCCGCTGTCCCCGGGCCGCCACGAGGTCGTGCTCAAGCAGGCCGGGTTCTCCGAGCACCGGCAGACGCTCGACGTCGCCGCGGGCGCGGTCGCGTCCGTCGATGCGACGCTCCTCCCCGACGACCCGATGGACCCGGACGCGGTCCGGCAGGTCGCGGCCGCGTACGGCATCACCGTCGAGCCCTTCCGCGCGCCCGAGGTGCACCGCGGCGCGGCCTCGGTCGGCGGCGTCGCCCTGCTGTTCCCCCGCAACGACGTGCGGAAGGAAGGTCTCCTCAACTTCCGCGTGGACGTCACGCCCGCCTACGAGGGCGGCGGCTTCCTCGAGTTCCGCAAGGGCAAGACCTCGCTCTACCGCGCGAAGTTCGAGCCCGAGACGCTGGTCAACACGGCGACGCTGCCCAAGGCCGTGATCGACGCGGTCAAGACCGGCGACACGATCACGTGGGGCATCTACTTCACGGACGCCCGCAAGCCGATCACCGCGCAGTTCGAGGTCGTGGCGAAGCCCACCGCGTCGAAGAAGCTCGCGGAGCTCTCGGCGGACCGCCGCCTCGCGGCCCAGCCCGCGGCCCTGCGCCAGCAGCTCGAGGCCGAGGTGCTGCAGAACTACCGCCTCTACAGCGAGGCCCTCGTGCGCCTGCTCGACATGCGCGCGGCCGACAAGGACAACACCGCTCCCTACACGGGCATCGTGTCGTGCCTGCGCCGCCTCGACCTCGAGGACTCCGCCCTCTTCACCGAGGCGGCGAGCAAGGCGGTGGGCGTCACGTCCCGCCACCGCGGCGCGACGGCGGGCACGGGCGTGTCGGGCAAGCGCAACCCGGTGGGCACCATGCCCTCGGGCGGCGCTCCCGCCGCCGATGCGCCGGAAGCCGCCCCGCTCGCGGCCCCCACGGCCCCGGGCGCGACCC
>CAZJJQ010000456.1:0-3948 GCA_964546345.1 uncultured Planctomycetales bacterium | reverse complement strand
GGCTCCTCCCGCAAGGGATCCCGAGGGTCGCGGCTCCGGCCGCGGCCCTCGTTTCATTGCATCCGGGGGGTGTCGAGGGAACGCCGCACAGAAAAAGTATTGAGTGTCGCTAGGCATATGCCGATGAGGTTGGGGTCGGGCGTTCGGGCCGGCAGCGGGCCGCACGCCGCCCTGCAGATGGGCTGCCTCCGGTCGTGCCGGGGGTTGGGTTCGGCCCCCCCCCGGACCTTTCAGGCCCCCGCACCGCGGGGGCCTGACCCTTTGCAGGGCAGGACCCCCGGGGCCCCCCCCGGACGCCTCGGAAAGGCATCGTGGGGGAGCCGTCGCCGAGGAATCATCCGGGGCAGGCACCCGCAGCACGGAGGGTTCCGTGGCCCACTTCCATCGCGACAACCCCGACCTTCGGCTCCAGATGGGGGCGGTCCGCTGGGACCGCATCGTCCCCTTCCTCGAGGAGGAGTTCGCCCTGGCCTCCGAAGGCGGGCCGGCCGACCTCGCCGAGGCGCGTGAGATGCACGAGGCCGTCCTCGAGCTCGTGGGGGAGCTCGCGGGCGAGGTGATCGCGCCGGCCGCGGGCGAGGTGGACGCGGAGGGGGCGCACCTCCGCGACGGCAAGGTCGTGTGGGCGAAGGCCACGACGTCGCACTGGAAGGCGCTCGCCGAGGCGGGGCTCCTCGGGTTCTGCATCGACCGGCGGTTCGGCGGACAGAACCTGCCCACGACGCTGTACACGGCGAGCGTCGAGATGATCGCGCGCGCCTGCGCCTCCCTCATGAACCTCTACGCGCTGCAGGGCTGCGGCGAGACGCTCGAGCGCTTCGCGAGCGAGGAACTGGCCCGTCGCTTCGTCCCCGGCATCGCCTCGGGCGAGCTCTCGTGCTGCATGAGCCTGTCCGAGCCCGAGGCGGGCTCCGCCCTCGGAAGCGTCTCGACGAAGGCGACGCCGATCGACGAGGCGAAGGGGCTCTGGCGCCTCGAGGGGAGCAAGGTCTTCAGCACGAACGGCGGCGCCGACCTGCTCCTCGTGCTGGCCCGCTCGGAGGAGGGCACCAACGACGCCCGGGGCCTGTCCCTCTTCGCCGTGCCGAGGTCGGAGCGGGTGAAGGTCGAGAAGCTCGAGGAGAAGCTCGGGATCCACGGCAGCCCGACGGCCGTGGTCACCCTCGACGGCGCCGAGGGGTGGCTCGTCGGCGAGCGACGGCGCGGCCTCACGCGGTACGTCCTCTCGCTCATCCACGGCGCCCGCCTCGAGGTGGCGGCCCAGGCCATCGGGATCTCGCAGGCGGCGACGACCGCGACGGTCCGGTACGTGAAGGAGCGCCGCCAGTTCGGGCGCGCCCTCGAGGACTTCGCCCCGGTGCGGCAGCAGCTCGTGGAGATGCAGACGCGCCTCGAGGCCTCGCGCAACCTCGTCTATCGGACGGCCCAGGTGGTGGACCGTCTCCGCGGGCTCGCCCGGATGCTCTCCAAGCGCCCCGACGACGCCCGGGCGGCCGCGTGGCGCGAGGAGCAGGCCCGGCTGCTGCGCGTGGAGGAGGTCCTGACGCCGCTGGCCAAGTACTGGGCGGCGGAGGCCGGGAACGAGATCTGCTACCGGGCGCTGCAGCTCCACGGCGGCTACGGCTACACCCGCGACTACGGCATCGAGCGCCACGTCCGGGACGTGCGCGTCACCAACCTCTACGAGGGCACCAGCGAGATCCAGGTGGGGGGGATCGTCGGCTGGCTGCTGTCCGGAGCCTTCGAGGACGTCGTCGTGGAGGTGCTGGGCGACCTCGTGCCGGCGCCGGAGGACGGGGCCGCGAAGGCGCACCTCGACGCGATCCTCGCGCGCACGCGCGAGGCCATCGGGTGGCTCGGCGCCCGTGCGGACGACAAGGCCCTCCTCCAGCTGCGGTCGCGTCCCCTCGCGGACCTCGTCGCCGACGTCGTCGCCGGCGCCGTCTTCCTCCACCACGCCCCGCTCGCCCCCGCCAAACGCGCCCTCGCGGCTTCCTTCCTGCACGAGGCGCACCTGCGGTCGGCCCACCGGCTCGCGACCATCCTCGACGGCGATCGCACCGCCCTCGACGGCTTCCACGCCGTCGTCGGCCCGTATCGGGACTGATCCACCCCCGCCCGAAATCCGCGCGCCGCGCGCAGGTCTCCGCCGGTCGTCACGGCGCCACGCGCCGGGACTCTGCCTCCCGTCGGCGGTGCCCCCCTCCCGTGCTCCTTGGGTCGCGCGCGTCGGCCTGCGCGATGAGGCCGTGAAGAAGTCGTCGAAGGCGTCACGGGCCCCCCCGACGCGGGGGAGATGCGCTTCCGACCGATCGGGCTCGATTTCGCCGGCTCGCGCACGGCCGAGGGGCATGACCGAAGTGCGGGGAACGACCTGCGGTGGCGGGGAGATCGCAGCGGGACCCCGACACCTCGACGAGCCGCCGTGCGGCACGAGCCCGCGAAAGCGGGCCCGTACGTCCCGACGGCGATCTCTCCACGGTCCCTGCGTGACCGGGAGGAGCGCCCACGCGTGAGAGGGGCGTGACCTCGCCCTCGGACCGTCGTGCCTGGCTCGTGCTCGCGTCCGCGATCGGCGTCGGCCCCCGGACGTGCGGGGCCCTCGTCCGCCGCTTCGGGAGTCCGAGCGCCGTGCTCCGCGCGTCGCCCGAGGCCCTGGGCGCGGTGGCCGGCGTGGGACCGGCGCGGGCGTCCGGGCTCCTGCGCGCCTTCCGCGAGGCCGATGCCCCGGCCCTCGAACGCGATGCCGCCGCAAGGGGCCTCACCCTCCTCACCCCGGCCGACGCCGACTACCCTGAGGCGCTTCTCCGGTCCCCCGACGCGCCCGCCGCCCTCTGGATGCGTGGTCTGCCCCTCGAGGCGGCGCGTCCGTGGGTCGCCGTCGTCGGCACCCGCGGGGCCACGCCGTACGGCGAGCGGGTGGCCAAACGCCTCGCCGAGGCCCTCGTGCGTCGGGGGGTGGGGGTGGTCTCCGGCCTCGCCCGGGGCATCGACGCGGCGGCGCACGCCGGGGCGCTCGTCGCCGGCGGGCCCACGATCGCCGTGCTCGGCTGCGGGGTGGACGTGGTCTACCCGCCGGAGCATCACGCCCTCTCCCGGGAGGTGGCGGCCGCGGGCGCGTTGTGGTCCGAGCACCCGCCGGGGACCCCACCCCATCCCGGGCACTTCCCCCGGCGCAACCGGCTCGTCGCCACGCTCGCGCGTGCCGTCGTCGTCGTGGAGGCCCCCGTCGAGAGCGGCGCCCTCGTCACCGCCCGCCTCGCCTCCGAGGCGGGGCGTGAGGTGCTCGCGGTGCCGGGACCCGTGGATCGCGGCACGCACGCAGGCTGCCACCGCCTGCTGCGCGAGGGCGCCACGCTGTGCGAGGGCGTCGCGGACGTCCTGCGGGCGCTTCGCCTCGACCCCTCGAGGGACGACGCATCGGCGGGGGCGGCGACGTCCGACGCCGCGCCCAGGGCCTCGTCGCTGCCGCCCCCGCCCCCGGGCCCGGCGCTCGTCCTCTACGGGGCGCTCGACTGGGACGAGGCGCGCGACGCCGACGAGCTGGCCCGACGCACGGGGCTCTCTCCCGACGCGGTGGCCGAGGCGCTCACGCTCCTCGAGCTCGACGGTCATGCGGTGCGCGTGCCCGGGGTGGGCCTGGTCCGCGCGCGGTGAGCTCGTTCGGGCGCTCGAAGTGCGCTCGGTCCCCCGGCCTCGCGGCCAGGCGGCGCGGTCACACGAAGAAGACGACCAGCAGTCGGATGAACAGCCCGACGCCGGCCACGACCGCCACCAGCGTCCACAACGTGCGTGCGGACGCCCTCAGGATGTCCCGGGGCTCCTGACGCCCGACCGCGCCCACGACCAGCGAGATCGCGATCGCCAGGGGGAAGAACCAGAGCAGGTCGAGGAGGCTCATCGCGGGTCTTCTGCCCCCTGCGATGCAGCCGGGGCCGGCCACGGGGG
>CAZJJQ010000455.1:0-3960 GCA_964546345.1 uncultured Planctomycetales bacterium | reverse complement strand
GCCCGGGGCGGCCGCGGAAGCGGGCGTCGGCCCGGCGGCGGGCGCGGCGGCGACCGCCGCGGCCGCCGCCCTCGCCGGGGCCCGGGACAGGGTGAGGGCCTGCTCGACGAGCAGCGTGCCGAAGACGACGAGCGGCAGGACGACGGCCAGCGCGGTGCCGAGCGTCATGAGGACCGCGGCGAGGCGGGGCTTCTTCGTGACGCGCTCGAGCCGGTGGTAGAGGCCGCCCGTGACGGTCGCGAGGCACATGGCCCAGCCGATGGGCACCAGGAAGGGCGAGAGGATGAGCCCGAACGCCCAGATCGTGAGCGCGGTGGCGGCGAAGAGCAGCAGCGCGAGGTAGATGCGTCGGTCCACCGCGGGCCCCCGGGGGTGGCTCGCATGGATACCACGGCGGGGGCTCGGCCGTCCACGAACGCGGCCGGCTCGGAGCGGCCCCGCCGCGGATCGGCCCCGCGTGCCCTCCTGCTACCCTCCGCCCCCATGCGCGAGATCGTCATCCCCAGGCACGGCCCCCCCGAGGTGTTCGAGGAGCGCGACGTCGAGGAGCGGCGCCTCTCCCCGAACGACGTGCGGATCCGCGTCGAGGCGGCCGGGGTGAACTTCGCCGACCTCATGGGCCGCGTCGGGCTCTACCCCGACGCCCCCCCGCTCCCGTACGCGCCGGGCTACGAGGTCGCGGGCGTCGTCGAGGAGGTGGGCGCGAAGGCCGACCCCGTCCTCGTGCCGGGGACGCGCGTCCTCGCCGTCACGCGCTTCTACGGGTACGCCGAGAAGGTCCGGGTCCCCACCTGGGCCGTCGCCCCGATCCCCGCCGCCCTCTCCTTCCGCGACGCGGCGGCGCTGCCCGTCAACTACCTCACCGCGTTCCTGGCGCTGATCCACGTCGGCAACGCACGGGCGGGGGAACGGGTCCTCGTTCATGGGGGCGCCGGGGGCGTGGGCCTCGCCGTGCTCGACCTCGCGCGGCCCCTCGGCCTCGAGCTCTACGCCACCGCGGGCTCCGCCGAGAAGTGCGCCGAGCTCGAGCGCCGGGGCGTCGTGAAGGCCGCGAACTACCGCGCGGGCGACTACGAGAAGGAGCTGATGGCGGCCACGCGCAACAAGGGATTCCACCTCATCCTCGACCCCCTGGGCCCCGAGTCGTTCGAGAAGGGCCTCCGAATGCTGTGCCCGCTCGGGCGCCTCGTCTGCTTCGGCTTCTCGGCGCTCGTGACGGGCCGCAAGCGCAACCTCTGGCACGCGGTGACGTCGGTGCTCGGGAAGCAGAAGGTGAACCCGATCACGCTGATGAACCAGAACGCCGGCGTGTTCGGGCTCAACCTCGCGCAGCTCTTCGAGGAGCGCGACCTCATGCGCCGGGGCCTCGCCGAGCTGGTCGGCCGCGCGGAGCGGGGGGAGATCTCCCCCACGATCGCGGCGACGTTCCCCCTGTCGGCGGCCGGCGCCGCCGAGGCCCACGGCTACCTCCACGACCGCAGGAACGTGGGGAAGGTGGTCCTCGTCCGGAAGTAGCCGTACGGAGGCGGCGCAAAAACCTCCAATCTGGCTCGGAGCGTGCCTCCGTACCGGGGACGCCCCCTGCCGCCAGATTGGAGGTTTTTGCGCCGCCTCCGTACGGCTACTCCGGGAGCGCGACCCCCTCGAGCGCGAGCAGTTTGCGCTTGAAGGCGAGGTCGCTGCTGAAGCCGCCGAGACGGCCGTCCGCGGCGATGACGCGGTGGCAGGGGATGAGGAGCGGCACCGGGTTCTTGCCGCACGCCTGGCCGACGGCGCGGAAGGCCGCCGGGCTGCGGATCGCCTTCGCGATGCGCGCGTACGAACGGGTCTCGCCGCGCGGGATGCGGCCGATCTCGCGCCACACGCGCGAGGCGAAGCCCTCCTCGGGAAGGACGGTCTCGACCTTGGGGTCGGGCCCCCCCGAGAGGTAGGCGAGGATCGCGCGGGCGGCCGCGCGCGTCACGGGGCCGGGGCCGTGCAGGACCGCCGCCGGGAAGGCGGTCGCGAGCTCGCGCTCGAAGCGCGGCAGCTCGTCGCCGAGGTGGACCCGCAGGACGCCGTACTTCGACGCGGCGATGCAGACCGCGCCGAGGATGGGGACGGAGACGCGGACGACCTGCAGGTCCATGGGCGCGCCGCGCCTACCGCCCGCCCAGCGTCACGTCGAACGTGAGCGGGGCGCCGTCGCGCACGACCTTCACGACCACCTTGTCGCCGGGCTTGCGCTCGGCGAGCGCTCGCGCGAGGTCGCGCATGTCCTTGACGAGGAGAGCGCCGAGCGCCGTGACCAGGTCGCCCTCGCGCAGGCCCGCGGCCTCGGCGGCGCCGCCGTCCACGAGCGCCGCCACCGGCACGCCCGCCCCGTCGCCGGGGCCGGGCTGGATCCCGAGGGCCGCCTTCGACCCCTTCGAGGGCGGCGGCTTCGTGAAGACGGGGCGCGCGTCGCGTTCGGCGAGCTCCGCGACGACGTCGCGCACGAGGGACGTCACCTTGGCCCCGTCCGGCGCGTCGATGCGGTCCCAGGTGTCGTCCGGCGTGTGGTACTGCGGGTGGATGCCGGTGAAGAAGAAGAGGACGGGGAGGCGCTTGCGATAGAAGGACGTGTTGTCCGACGGCGCGACGCCCGACGGGTCCCAGGAGAGCGCGAGGCCGTACGGGGCGTTCGCGCGCTCGACGAGCGCCTGCAGGCCCTCCGCCGTGCCGACGCCGCCGATCTCGAGCTTCCGCGCGGGGTCGTAGCGGCCCACCATGTCGCAGTTGACCATCGCGACGGTGTCGGCGAGCGGGAGCACGGGCGCCTCGCAGTAGTGGACGCTGCCGAGCAGGCCCATCTCCTCGCCCGAGAACGACGTGAACAGGATCGAGCGACGGGGCCGCTTCCCCTGGGCCGCGAAGGCCTCGGCGATCTCGAGGAGCGCCGAGGTCCCCGAGGCGTTGTCGTCGGCGCCCGGGTGGATCTTCCCCTCCGCGCTCGGCCCGCCGGCGCTGCCGTAGGCCCCGCGCCCCACGTGGTCGTGGTGCGCGCCGACCACGACCACCTCCTTCGCGAGCACCGGGTCGCTCCCGCGCAGCAGGCCGATCACGTTGCGCGCGTTGAGCCCGGACGTGCGCTCGAGCACGACCTTCAGCCGCACCCGCGCGCCCGGGACGTCCGCCGACGCCGGCCGGGGCCCGCCCTCGGCGGCGTCGATGGCCCGCTCGAGCGCCGCGACGTCGCGACCGTGCGGCGCGAGCAGCGCGTTCGCGGTGGCCTGGCTCACGAACGCGTACGGGATGCGGCCCGACCCGGGCGCGCCCCCGACCGACGCGCTCCAGTGCATCGGCTTGTCGGGCGCGCCCTTGAGCGAGCGCGGGCCGTTCACGATGAGCAGCGCGGCGGCCCCGTGCTCGGTCGCCGCCCCAAGCTTCCCGAGGAAGGTCGCGTGCTCCGTCGGCGCGCCGCCCGCCGGCGGCTCGCGCCGCAGCACGAGGACCACCTTCCCCTTCACGTCCAGGGTCGCGTAGTCGTCGTAGCCGCGCTTCGGGTTCGTGACGCCGTAGCCCGCGAAGGCGAGCGCGCCCTCGACCTCCGCGCACGGGCTGATCGCCAGCGGGTTCCACCCCTCCTCGACGCGGAACGGCGTGCGCGTCTCCCCCACCGTCAGCTCCAGCGCGTTCCCGGCCCCGAGCCGGCGCTCCGGGATCTCGTAGCCCTGGAACCACGTGCCGGCGTCGCCCAGGGGCTCGAGGCCGAGCCGCGCCATCTCGGAGGCGACGTACTCTGCGGCGCGGAGCCCGCCGGGCTCCGTGGAGTTGCGGCCCTCGAACGCGGGGTCGGCGAGGTAGCGGATGCGGGCGAGGAAGTCCTCCGGAAGGATGGGAGCGGTCGTCCGGGGAGGACTCGTGGGGGCGGCGGGGGCCGTCGTCGGCGCCTGCGACGGCGGCAGCGGCGCGGGGGCCGGCACCGGAGCAGGCGCCGGC
>CAZJJQ010000454.1:0-3962 GCA_964546345.1 uncultured Planctomycetales bacterium | reverse complement strand
TAGGATCACCTCCCCTCCCCCGCACGGCCATGGACCCCACCGCCCCGCCCGAGACCGCCGCGCCGCCGCCCTCCGTCGGCGTCCTCATCGCGGCCTACAACGAGGCGCCCTCCATCGGCGCCGTGGTGCGCGGCTGCGTGGCCCACACGCCGGGGCTCCGGGAGGTGCTCGTGGTCGACGACGGCTCGCGCGACGACACCGCCGCCGAGGCCGAGCGCGCCGGCGCCCGCGTCCACCGCCTCCCCGCAAACCAGGGCAAGGGCGCGGCGATCCGCGAGGGCCTCGCGCGCGTCGCGGGCGACGTGGTGGTGCTCCTCGACGGCGACGGGCAAGACCCGCCCGAGGAGATCCCGCGCCTCCTCGGGGCCCTCGCGCCGGGGGTCGACCTCGTCGTGGGCTCGCGCTTCCTCGGGCGATTCGAAGAGGGCGCGATCACCCCCGTCAACCGCGTCGGCAACCTCTGCCTCACCGCCGTCCTCAACGTCCTCTTCGGCGCCCGCGTCACCGACTCCCAGGCCGGCTTCCGCGCCCTCCGCCGCCGCGCCGCCGACGGCCTCCGCCTCGAGGCGCGGCGCTACGACATCGAGACGGAGGTCCTCGTCCAGGTTCTCGCCCGCGGGGGGCGCGTCGTCGAGGTGGGGGTCACCCGCGGGCCTCGCGCCCACGGCCAGAGCGGCCTCCACGCCGTCCGCGACGGGACCCGCATCCTCGCGCGGATGCTCCACCTCCGCCTCCGGGGGGCGTAGCGCGCGATGGCCCACGTCCTCCTGGCCGTCCCCCCGATGGGCGCGTCGAGCGTGCCGCCGCAGCTCGGGGTCGCCTACCTCGCCACGGCGCTCCGCCGCGCCGGGCACCGCGTCTCCCTCACCCACGCCGACCGCACCGGGATGGGCGAGGCGGCCTTCGTCGAGCACGTCCTCGCCGCGCGCCCCGACGTGCTCGCGCTCACCGTCGTCACGATGGCCTTCAACGCCGTCCGCCGCGTCTGCGCGGCCCTGCGCGCGCGGGGCTTCGGCGGCGCCGTGGTGCTCGGCGGTCCCCACGCCACCGCGCTCCCCGAGCTGTCGCTCCGCGAGACCGGCGCCGCCGCGGTGATCACCGGCGAGGGGGAGACCTCCACGCCCGCCCTCGTCGCCGCCCTCGCGGCGGGGCGACGCCTCGACGCGGTGCCCGGCGTCGCCTTCCTCGACCCGGCGAGCGGCCGGCTCCGCCGCACGGCGCCCGCCCCCCTCGTCGAAGACCTCGACGCGCTCTCGATGCCCGCCTGGGACCTCCTGGACCCGCGCGCCTACCCCGCGGCGCCGCACCAGCTCTTCTACAAGCGCTTCCCGACGGCGCCGGTGATCACGTCGCGGGGGTGCAGGTTCAACTGCTCGTACTGCGCGTCGGCGGTGGTGTGGGGGCACCGCTACCGGCTCCGCTCGGTGGGCGACGTGGTGGCCGAGGCGCGGCACCTCGCGCAAGCCTACGGCGTCCGCGAGCTCCACGTCGTCGACGACGACTTCACCGCCAACGAGGAGCGCGTCCTCGCCCTCTGCGACGCCCTCGCGCGCGCCGACCTCGGGCTCCTCTGGTCGCTCCCCAACGGCATCCGCACCAACACCGTCACCGACCGCCTCGCCGCCGCGATGGCCCGCGCCGGGTGCTACCAGGCGGGCCTCGGCATCGACGTGGTCGAGCAGGCCCAGATGCGCCGCGTCCGCAAGCTCCGCGCGCCCGACGCCGCCGCGCGCGCCGTCGCCACGCTCCAGCGCCACGGGATCGAGGTGCGCGGCTTCTACCTCCTCGGCCTCGACACCGACACCGCCGACGACCTGCGCCGCACCCTCGAGGTCGCCCTCGCGCTGCCGACGGAGTTCGCCGCCTTCGGGCTCGCGACGCCGCTGCCGGGCGCGCCGGACTTCGCCCGCTGGGCCGAGGGGCGCGACCTGCGGGGCTTCGACTGGGACGCGCTCAGCTACTTCAAGGCCCGCGACACGCCCCACCTCTCCGCGGAGGCCCTCCAGCGCGCGCTCCGCGAGGCCGTCCTCCGCTTCTACCTCCGCCCGCGCACCCTCGGGCTCGTCGCGTCGCGCCTCCACCTCCGCCAGGCGCCCGTGATCGCGCGCGGGCTCTACCGCTACCTCCAGGGGCGCGACGCGTGGCGCGACGGCGGCATCCTCACGTCCCGCGTGCGGTCGTTCCTCTCGGGGCCGGGGCACTTCTCCGCGGGCTGACCGCGCGGCTCCGGCGCATCGACGGGCACCACCGGGCGGTGTGATAACCTCCGCCGCCGTGGAAGCCGCGCCTCGTCTCCCAGACCCGAACGCTCCCAACGACGCCGCGGTCGAGGCCGCCTTCCTCGCGGTCTCCGACGATCAGGTCGCGGAGATCCTCGATGGCGAGCTCTTCACGATGCCGCGTCCCCGCCCTGCGCACGCCAACGCCGCGACCGTCCTCGGGGAGGAGCTGGGCCCGCCGTTCCGGCGCGGGCGGGGTGGGCCCGGCGGCTGGGTCTTCCTCGTCGAGCCCGAGCTTCACCTCGGCCCTCGCCCCGACAAGGTGATCCCCGACCTCGCGGGGTGGCGGCGCGAGCGGCTGCCCGACGCGCTGCTCGACGCCGACGCCGACGGCGCGATCACGGTGGCGCCTGACTGGGTGTGCGAGGTGCTCTCCGACCGCACCGAGCACCTCGACCGCGGCAAGAAGCGCCGAATCTACCGCCGCGAAGGCGTGGGCCACCTCTGGTACCTCGACCCGCGCGATCGAACCCTCGAGATCAACCGCCTCGTCGAGGGGCGCTGGCTCGAGGTCGACATCTTCGAGGGCGACGTCGCTGTCCGCGCGGAGCCGTTCGAAGCGATCGAGCTGATCCTCGGCGACCTCTGGCGCTGGTGACCACGGCAGACGCTGGGGACGTGACGCATGGCGCGACGGAAGCCCCCCACCCTCCCCCGTGAGGTCGTCCCGCTCGGGGCCCTGTCCCTCCTCCGCGGAATCCTCGGCGCCGCCCGCCGCCCCGACGACCCCGGCGCGCGCGAGGCCCTCCGCGCCGACCTCCGCGCCGTGCTGGGCGTCCGCCACGTCGCCCTCTTCCCCGACGCCCGCACGGGCCTCCACGCCATGCTCCGCCGCGTCGCCGCGGAGGCCCCCGACGGCGAGGTCGTCCTCCCCGACTACAACTTCTTCGCCGTCCCCGCGATGGTGCGGCGCGCGGGCCTCCGCCCCGTCTTCGTCGACGTGACCTCGCCCCACGGCGAGATGTCCCTCGCCGCCGCCGAGCGGGCCCTCACCCCGCGCACCCGCGCGCTCCTCCTCGGGCACTACTTCGGCCGCCCCAACGACCTCCGCGCCTGGCGCGACCTCGCCACGTCGCGCGGGCTCACGCTCCTCGAGGACTGCGCCCACGCCTTCGGCGCCCGCGTCGACGGCCGCTCCGTCGGGCGCTGGGGCGCAGGCGGCGCCTTCAGCCTCTCGCTCACCAAGGGCCTCACCGGCGTGATGGGCGGCGTCACCGTCACCGACGACGACGCCATGGGCGCGTGGCTCCGCGGCGCCGAGCGCGAGGGCGTCCACGTGCCCCGCCGCGAGGTGGTCGGCGCCATCGCCTCGGCCCTCGGAGGGACGGCGCTCTTCGGCCGCGTGAGCTACCCCGCCGCGCTGCGCCCACTACAGGGCGCCGTGGGCGCGCTGGGCGTCGACCTCTACGAGCGCCTGATGGCCGAGCGCCCCCTCGACTGCGACCCCCCGGCCGTCCCCACCGACGCGGCGATGCCCTCGCCCTGCGCGGTGCTGGCCCGCGCCCACCTGCCCCGCGCCCTCGCGGACATCGACCGCCAGCGGCGCTTCGCGCGGCGCCTCCTCACGGCCCGCGCGTGGCGGCGCGGGGGAGCGCCCCCGGGGGGAGGCGCCCCCCGCGCCCCCGGCCGCCCCCTCGGCGTGCGCGCGCCCGCCCCCCCCGCGCGGCGGGGCGGCCGCGGGCG
>CAZJJQ010000453.1:0-3968 GCA_964546345.1 uncultured Planctomycetales bacterium | reverse complement strand
GCGGCGCCGAGCCACGGGAGCAGCTGGAGCCCCGCCAGCGCGAGGACGACCGCGAGCCGCGCCCGCGACCTCGACGCCGAAGGCGCCGACGCCGCCCCCAGGTCGATGCCGGCGATCGCCTCCGCCCCGCTCACGACGCGCTCCGCCGCCGCGCGAGGAGCGCCGCGGACCACAGGCCGGCGAGCCCCAGCACGGCGAGGGCGAGGCCGAGCGCGACCCACCCCGCCGGGGTCCACCGCAGGGGATGCGGCACCCCCTCGTTGAGGGCGTACCGCACCGAGACCGCCAGGTGCGCCGCGAGGATCACGACGAGGACGGCCGTCGTCAGCCGCAGGTCCACCAGGGTGCGACCCAGCCGGCTGCCGAGCGACGACACGGCCACGTACGCGAAGGGCGCGAGGTAGCTCGCACGCTCCCCCCCCGTGGAGGCGAGCAGGCTCGGCGGGGTCAGCAGGATGAGGATCGACAGCGCGAGCCGCAGCCCTCCCCCTCGCCCTTCCCCGTCTCCGTCCGACGCCGACGCCCCGACTCCGTCCCCATCTTCCGTCCCGGCCCCGCCCGCCCGCGCCGCGCGGACGCACTCGACCACCGCCGCCAGCCCCACCACGAGGAGTCCCACGGTGATCAGGCTGCGCGTCGTGTCACGCGACCCCGAGAACCACAGCGCCCCGGCGAAGAACAGCGCCACGAACGCGTCCGACGCCGCGAGCATCGCCCGGAAGCCCGTCCGGCTGCGGGCCAGCACCGCCCCGACGGGCCCTCCCACGAGGAGGAGCAGCGCCGGCACGAGGAGCAGCGTCGCCCGCGCCATGGGGGTGGCGTGGTCGTCGGGGATGCCGCCTTGCGCCAGATCCACCCCGGGAACCACGCACGCGATCCACACGAGCGAGCTCACGGTGGCGACCGCATAGGCCAGGGACGTCTCACGCGGGCTCGGGAGGTCGTCGGGCGGCGCCATGAGGGGGCGTTATCCTAGCCGGGCCCCGGCAGCCGCCCCCCGAGGAGTCCCCCCTGCTCTACAAGGTCACCCTCGGACGCGACGTCTATCTCGGCACGCCCGAGGAGGTCGTGGACTGGATGTCGAAGGCGGAGGGCGCCCCGGCCGGCGGCCGCGCCCCCTACATGAAGGGAGTGGCCGCGCGCATCGCGGAGCGCCTCGACGACGCCCCCGCGATCGACGTCTCGAGCGCGCAGGCCTTCCTCGAGTCGCTCGCCGAGGCAGGCCTCCTTCGCCTGGAGGAGCGCGCCGAGGCCTCCAAAGAACGGGTCGATCCCGTGGAGGCGCTCGGCGACGGCCCCGTGGCGTTCGGGGAGGACGTGGACGTCGCCGACCTCGAGGCCGACGTCTTCCCGTCCCTGTCCGACGCGCGCGACGAGGACCCCGACGACGCGGACGACGCCTGACGGAGCCCCCAGGGAGGGGGTGGGCGGCGGGAGGGGGTCGAGCGGCGGATCCGGCTTCGCGGCCGGAGCGACTCCGCCCCCCCTCCTGTCCCTCTCGCTTCGCCGGTCCTGGGCCATCCCTCCGAGTTGCCGACCGGGGAGGGCGTGTGTTCGAAGAGGGCCGAGGAATCCGAAGTAGGAGGTCTTGATGGGAAGAACTTGCCACCGCGGGTTTCTGCCCTGTCTCCCTCTGCCTCTCTGCCTCCGCTCCCTCTCTCTCTCTGCCCCCTCTGCCTCTCCCTCTGCCTCTGCCTCTGCCTCTGCCTCTGCCTCTCTGCCTCTCTGCCTCCGCTCCCTGTCTGTCTGCCCCCTCTCCCTCTGCCTCTCTGCCTCCGCCCTTCACTCTCTGCCCGCTGTCCCTCTGCCTCTGCCTCTTCTGCGCCCCTCGGAGCGACCGGGCGACCGCGTCCCGTCGAGGTCCGCGGGAGCGAGTGCGACGAGGGCGTGTCCGCAGGACACGTCGAGGAGCAACCCGAGGACGACGAGTCCTCGAGGAGTCCGAGGGCGGCCCAGGCGCGCTTTCAGCGCGCCTGCGCCGTCGCGAACCCCGGACCCCACGGCCGCGGTCGCCCCCCGAAGGCGCGCCTGGGCCGTCGCGGCCCCGGACCCGACGGCCGCGGTCGGCCGTCAATAGTCGAAGGCGCGTTTGCCAAAGAACAACCAGTAGTCCAGCGCGTGGTGGTTGAGGAGCACCGTCACTGCGAACACGTAGTAGGGCGGCGTGCCCGAGAGGTCGCCCCAGGCGAAATCGTTGTACATCACCACCATCAGGCCGATCGCGATGCTGAACAGGCATCCCCAGAGATAGGTCTTCCCGAACGCGCCGTCCTTGCAGAACTGCGACTGCTTCGGGCCGCGCACCTTGCCGCTGCGCCACTTCGCGTTCATCGCGAACCACATGATCCCGAGGGCCTGGACCGAGTGCCAGGCGTTGTAGGCCTGGAAGGTGACGTCGAGCTGGTCGAGGTTCGCGAGGAACCAGAACGCGCCCAGGGTGGCCGAGAGGATCGCCCCCTCGCGCCAGTTCACCCGCCCCCCCGAGAGCCGGCGGTTGACCGTGTCGGCCAGCCAGTAGGCCACGCACAGCGCGGTGACCCCGCCCGACAGCCACAGCAGCCACGTCGGCGCCAGCGCCTTGTAGATCGGGTGCCCGATGAAGACGAAGTCGCGCGCCTGCACCGCGTAGGAGACGAAGTAGAGGGGGCCCGCGAGGCAGGCCACCAGGAACGCCTTCCCGGCGAGATCGTACGGCTTCCCGCCCCCCTTGATCCGGTACCGCAGCCCGATGTGGGCCAGCTGGCTCGCCCCGTGGAACACCGCGCTGTAGAGCACCACGTTGACGAGGACCGCGAGCTGCCCGCGGAAGACGAAGTACATGATGCCGAACGCGATCACGTGCGGCGAGACGCGGAGGAGGGTCCGGTGCTCCCGCTTGAAGTCCACGTCCATGTAGGTGCGGACGATGCTGAAGAAGATGTGCGGCCCCCCGAGCAGCACGGGGATCACGAGGTTGAGGGCCGTCGTCGCGTCGCTGACGTGGAGGACGCTGGTGCCGCCCCCCTTCGCGGCGAAGGCGGCCGCCACGGCGAAGACGAGGAACGTGCTTCCCAGGAAGAACGTCCAGTCGAAGACCAGGTCCCGGATCCACCGGCCGTCCACGGTCGCTGCAGGCGCGACCAGGCTCCCCGCCGAGGACGCGGCCGCGGGGGTGAGGGTGGCGGATTCCGACGGAGCCATCGCTGCCTCCAAGCGCCGAGCGCCGACCGGCCCATGCAACGCACGACCCACCCGAGGGTCAACCCGGGATCCCGGCGCGTCCCCGGGGGGGTGGGCGGGACTCCGGAGGCGCGATCCTGCCCGAAACCGGAGGGTCGCGGAGGCCCCGGGGCGGCACCCGGCACCTCCCGCCGTACCGCCCCCGCTCCTCCCCGTTTCGCCTCCGGGGCGACGGGTCGCGCGGTAGGCTCGGCGTCCTCCCGTGCGACGTCCCTCCCTCCTCCTGCCGGCCCTCGCCTGCGCCCTCGGCTGGGCGATCGGCGGTTGCGCCCGGATCGACCGCGCCCTCGTCCTCGACTCCGATCCCTCCGGTGCGCACCTGTACGTGGACGGGACGTACGTGGGCCTGACGCCCCAGCGCATCCCGTACGTGCATCCGGGCCGGGTGAACGTCCGCCTCGAGAAGGAGGGGTACGAGTCGGTCGCCGCCGAGGTCAACGTCCGGACCACGACGGACGCCACCATCGGCCCCGACTTCTTCCACGAGAACCTGAAGCCCGGAGGCCTCCACACCGTCGCCTCTCATCGGTTCCCGCTCACGGCCCTCACCCCCGTCTCCTACACCGACGCCCAGCTCCAGGAGCTGCTGCGCCGCGCCTCCGAGTTCCGCAGGACCGCCGAGCAGCAGGCCGGCCTCCCGGGCGCTCCCGCCGTCCCCACGCGCGGCACCCCCACCGCTCCCGCTGCTCGAGCGCCCGCCCCCGCCCCCGCCCCCGCCCCCGCCCCGGCGAGCGCCCCGACGCCGGCCC
>CAZJJQ010000452.1:0-3988 GCA_964546345.1 uncultured Planctomycetales bacterium | reverse complement strand
GATCGTATCTGGACCCCGACACCTCGACGAGCCGCCGCGCGGCACGAGCCCCGAAGGCGAGCCCGTACGTCCCGACGGCGGTTTCTGCACGATCCCTGAGCGGGGGCGGAGGGGGCGGCCCCGGCGACGGGACCGCCCCGCTCCCCCGATGCGCAGGCTACTTGACCTCGACCGTGACCTTCGCGATGCGGCCGGTGAACTTCGAGGGCGCCTCGGAGCCGATCGCCTCGACCACGGGCGTGCCGAGGTCGATCCCGACGTCCGCCGTCTCGTCCGCCGAGAAGATCGCGGCCTGCGTGTGCTCGATCCGGCCCTCGGCGACCTTGTCGCCGTTCACGAAGAGCGTCGCCAGGCCGCCCTTGCCCATGCCGCCGCCGTCGTAGGCGAACTCCATCCGGATCGTCGCCTTGCCCGGCGCGAGGGGCTTGGTCGCGGCGACCTCGAACCTCCTCAGCCCTAGGAAGTTGTACGTGTACGCCGGGACGCCGTCCTTCACGTAGAGCGCCCAGCCGCCGAACCTCCCGCCCTGGACGAGCAGCGCGCCGTGGCCGCCGCCCGCCGGCGCCTCCACCTCGGCCGTGATCGTCACGGACTTGTTCTTCACGTTGAGGAACACGTTCTCCATCATCCCGGTCATGCCCTCGCCGAGCGTCAGCGACGTGCGGCCGGCCATGAGATCGGGGCGGCCCACCATCGAGGCGAGGGCGCGCTCGAGCATGCGGTCGTCGAGCGGGAGCACCTGGTGCTTCGCCGCCTCCTCGAGGAACTTCGCCTGCATCTCGGCGAGCTTCTCCGGACGCTTCGCGGCGAGGTTCTCCGTCAGGCTGAAGTCCGCCCGCACGTCGTAGAGCTCCCACACGTCCTCCTCGAGAGCGCGACGGGGCTTCGCCTCCCACGGCGCCTTGTGGATCGTGCCGGCGAGCCAGCCGTCGTGGTAGAGGGCGCGGTTGCCCGCGATCTCGAAGTACTGCGTGAGGTGGCGCGCCGGCGCCTTGGCGTCGTCGAAGGTGTAGACGAGGCTCGTGCCCTCCATCGGCACCTGGGGCGTCCCGTTCACCACCTTGGGCTCCGGCAGGCGGGCCGCCTCGAGGATGGTGGGCGCCACGTCGATCACGTGGCCGAACTGGGTGCGGATCTCGTTGCGCGCCTTGAAGCCCTTCGGCCAGTGGATCACCATCCCGTTGCGGGTGCCGCCGAAGTTCGAGGCGACCTGCTTCGTCCAGGTGAACGGGGTGTCGAGGGCCACGGCCCAGCCCGCGGCCATGTGCGGGTACGTCTCGGGCCCGCCCCAAAGGTCGATCACCTTCAGCATGTCGGCGACCTGCTCGTGCACGCCGTTGAAGTAGGTGTACTCGTTGAACATGCCGTTCATGCCGCCCTCGGCGCTCGCACCGTTGTCGCCGACGACGTAGAAGACGAGCGTGTTCTCGAGCGCGCCGACGTCCTCGACCTCCCTCATCAGGCGGCCGACCTCGAAGTCGGTCATCTCGAGGAAGGCCGCGTAGACCTCGGCCTGGTGCGCGAAGAGGCGCCGCTCGTCGTCCGAGAGCGCCGCCCAGTCCTTGATGGCCTCGGGCTTCGGCGCGAGCTTCGTGCCGGCGGGCACGATCCCCAGCGCGATCTGCCGGGCGAGGGTCTCCTCGCGCAGCTTGTCCCAGCCCTGGTCGAACCGGCCCTTCCAGCGCGCGATCCACTCCTGCGGGACGTGGTGCGGCGCGTGGGTGGCGCCGGGGGCGTAGTACACGAAGAACGGCTTCTCGGGGGTGATCGCCTTCTGGTACCCGATCCAGGAGATCGCCTTGTCCGTCATGTCCGAGAGGAAGTGGTACTTCGGGTCCTTCGTCAGCTCGACCGGCGTCACGCCGTCGAACAGGTACGGCGACCACTGGTTCGTCTCGCCGCCGATGAAGCCGTAGAACTTGTCGAAGCCCTGGTGGGTGGGCCAACGGTCGTACGGCCCGGAGACGCTCGTCTCCCACGCCGCGGTCTCGTGCCACTTGCCGAAGGCGGCGGTGCTGTAGCCGTTCAGGCGCAGCATCTCGGCGACCGGCGCGACGCGGTCGGGGATCTGGCCCGTGGCGCCGGGGAACGCGGTGGCCATCTCGGTGATGAACCCCATGTTCGCCGTGTGATGGTTGCGGCCGCTCTTGAGCGCCGCCCGCGTCGGCGAGCAGAGCGCCGTCGTGTGGAAGTTGTTGTAGCGGAGGCCGCCCTGCGCGAGCCGGTCGAGCGTCGGGGTCGGCACCGGCCCACCGAAGGGGGCGGACGCGGCGAACCCGACGTCGTCGAGCAGGACGATGATCACGTTCGGGGCCCCGGCGGGCGCCGTCACGTGGAAGGCGGGCGGCGCCTTCGCCTTCCGCGCGTCCATCTCGGTGATCGGAGCCGTCCTCGGCGGCTGGATCGGCAGCGTGGTCCGATCGAGCGCGGGCGGCTCGTCCCCCGCCTGGGAAGGGGCGGGCGAGAACGCGTAGGCGCCGGCGAGCAGCGCACACACGGCAGAGGAGAGCAGGATGGACACTGACACGCGCTTCATGCGGACACCTCCAGAGGCGGACGACGAAGCGCCCAGTCTCCCGGCGCCCGTCCCGGCGACGCCAACCGCCCGAAGGGGCGCGCGGATTTCGGATGCCCGCGGGGCGCCCGCCCGGACCCCTCGGGCGGCGGAAGGTGCACGTTACTTATGCATGTGCGCCCGCCGCGCGCCCCATCGCCCCCCGTGGTGACCCTGGTTGCCCCCTCGGTGGCTGTGGCGCCCCCCGGGTGGCTCCGCCCCTCCCCCCGGCGCCCCCCACCTCCCGGTTGCGGTTGCCCCGGGTGTCGCCGGGAGGGGGCGACGCGGCGGTTCGAGGTGGCGCTTCCCAAGGATCCCCGGGGGGTGATCTACTCGCCGCTTCCACGGCCCCAGATTCCCCTGAGCTCCACCACCTCCCTCGCCCTGGCCGATCCAACCCGGCGCGTGCGCCTCGCGCGTCTCGCGGACGGTCCCACCACGCGGAGGGAGCCGGCGGCGCCGTTCCCCCGGAGCGGCTCGGCGATGGGCACGCACCGGCGGGTGCTCGGGCGCGGCGGGAGCCCGCCGCGAGGGTGCCGCCGGGCGGTCCGCGACGCGGCGCTCGGGACGGGCAGGAAGGACGGGCTCGACGCGGGCCTCCACCGCCACGCCCTGCTCCGGGCGGGTCCGCCGTGAACGCGGTGAAGACCCGCGTCCGGCAGGCGCTCGCGCGGCTCGAGCGCGAGGGGACGAAGGCCGTCCGCGACGGGATGGCCCGCTACGGCATCCCCCAGAGCAACGCGTACGGCGTGAAGGCCGCCGACCTCCACGCGCACGCGAAGGACCTGGGCCGCGACCAGGCCCTCTCCGAGGCGCTCTTCGGGACCGGACAGTACGAAGCCCGCCTGCTGGCGGCGCTGGTCGGCGAGCCCGCGCTCGTGACCTCCGCGCAGATGGACCGATGGACGAAGACGTTCGACAGCTGGGCTGTCTGCGACACGGCCTGCCTGCATCTCTTCGATCGCGCGCCGGCCGCGTGGGGCCGGGTCGCTCCCTGGGCCCGCAGCCCCGCCGAGTTCGTGCGCCGCGCCGGGTTTGCGCTGCTCGCGGCGCTCGCCCTCCACGACCACGCGGCGCCGGACGCGCGTTTCCTCGAGGCGCTCTCCCTCGTGGAGCCCGCCGCGAACGACCCCCGCAACTTCGTGAAGAAGGGCGTCAGCTGGGCGCTCCGGGCCGTGGGTCAGCGCAACGCGACGCTGCACGCGGCGGCGATCGCGGAGGCGGAGCGCCTCGCGGCGTCGGCGTCGGCGCCCGCGCGCTGGATCGGCAAGGACACGCTGCGCGACCTGCTCCGCCCTCTCGTGCGGAAGCGGATCGAGGCCCGGGCGCGCCGGAACGCGTCGCGAGCGGCGGCGGCGGCGGCCCGTGCCGAGAAGGCGGCCCGGGCGGCGGGTGCGACGGCGCGGAGGAGGCAGAGCAGGCCGGGCTGATGGG
>CAZJJQ010000451.1:0-3990 GCA_964546345.1 uncultured Planctomycetales bacterium | reverse complement strand
CGGGGGACGGCGTGCCGATCCCGGGGCGCGAGCGGGGCCGGGAGGGTGGGGGCGCGGGGGAGGGGGGCGTCCCCCGACTCACCGGCACCAGCGCGGCGGCGGCGCTCATCGCCGGCTGCGTGGCCCTGCTGCAGGCGGATCGGCTCGCTGGGGGGCGGGCACCGCTGGCGCCCGTCGAGGTGCGAGCGAGGCTGCGGGATCCGGGGCGGGGGATCCCGGTCGCGGGCTGTGCGCGACCCTGCCCGGACGCCGTCCGCCTGCTCGATCCGTAGCGCGGGGACCGAGCGTCAGACGGCGGACGTCTCCCCGCCATCGCCCGAGCCGGAGTCCATGTACCCCCTGAGGCAGGTGCGGGCCTCGTCCAGCACGCTCTGCACCCGGCGCTGGGTGAGGTCGAGCGCCTCCGCGATCTCCTCGGTCCCCAGGCACAGGAAGTAGTGCATCTCCACCATCCGGGCGGCGGCCGGCTCCTCCGCGGCCAGCCGCTCGAGCGCCGCGTCGAGATCGATCAGGTCGGTCCGAGCCTGTCCGTCCGAGCCCCGGCCCTCGTACTGGTCGAGCACCACGTCCAGCTCCTCCATTACCGATCCCCCGCCGCGCCGGGCCGCGTGGCGGGCCCGGGCGGCGCTCGTGAGGATCCGGCGCAGGGTCGTCGCCGCCTGGGTGAGGAACTCTCCCCGGGTGCTCCAGCTCGAGCCCTGGGACGCCGACAGCCGCAGGTACATGTCGTGGACCAGGACGGTCGTATGGAGGTCGTCCACCCGCTGGTTCTCGCGGAGGATCCGATGGGCGATGCGTCGCAGCTCGTCCATGAGCTCGACCACCAGCCGATCCAGGCGGGCCTGGCGCCCGGGGTCGGGCGCGGACTGGGGCGGAGCGCCGGGGGGGGTGGGGGGCGGGGCGGAGGTGGACACGCGGAGCCTGGTGCCACCAGACCCTACGTCCGATGGTCGCCCCAGGATAGACCCCACGCTGCGGGGGCCGTAGCCACTTCCCGAAACCTACGGCCCCCTTCGGGGCCCCCGATCGCCAGAAAGGCCGGCACGCGTACCGACATAGGTGGAGGACGCAATCCGTGCTCGGCGGCGAAACGAAATCTTTGGACCTGGGACTTTAGTCCCTGGTTCCTGCCGCCTCCGGGGGGCTCAAGCCGGGGGGGCGGTCGGCCGACAAGGGGCCCGATGTGGTCGAAGACCTTCGCTGGGTGCGGGAGCACCCCATGGCCGAGAGAATCGAGAGCCCCACGCGGGTCGTCCTCCGAGGCGATCGGGGGGACGTCCACGCCGTTGCCCTGCTGCTGCGGGGCGACCGTGCCGTCCTGCGCTCGAGCGAGAGCCCCGTCGGCGTGAAGGATCACGCCACGGTCCTCCTCGACTGGCGCGATGGCAGCCGGACCACCCTCGACGGCTACGTCTCGCACGTGGACGCGTCGGTCCCGGAGGGGACCTCGACCGAGGTGGACGTGGTCGGCCTCGACGGCGACTGGCGCCACTACCTCCAGCACGTCGGCGACTCCATCCTCGCGGCCTCGTGAGGGGCTGGTCGGTGGGGCACAATGCCCCCCCGACCCGCGGAGCGCGCCGTGCCCGAGACGATCCCCTTCACGAAGATGCACGGCTGCGGGAACGACTACGTCTACGTGGACGGGTTCCACCATGCCGTCGCCGATCCCGTGGCCATGGCGAAAGCCGTGAGCGACCGGCGGTTCGGGGTGGGGAGCGACGGGCTCATCCTGCTGCTGCCGAGCGACAAGGCCGACGTCCGCATGCGGATGTGGAACTCGGACGGCAGCGAGTCGGAGATGTGCGGGAACGGGATCCGGTGCGTCGCGAAGCTCGCCTACGAGCGGGGCCTCGTGCCGAAGCGGCCGAGGCTCACGGCCGAGACCGGGGCCGGGGTGCTCACCCTCGACCTCGGCGTGAAGGACGGCCACGTGGACACCGTGACCGTGGACATGGGCCTGCCCCGGCTCGAGCGCGCCCAGGTGCCCATGCTCGGTGCGCCGGGCCGCGTGGTGGACGAGGAGATCCGCGCCGGGGACCGCACCTTCCGGGTGACCGCGGTCTCCATGGGCAACCCGCACTGCGTGACGTACGTGGACGACGCGAAGGCCTTCCCGGTCGCCACGTACGGCCCGCTGCTCGAGCACCACCCGTCGTTCCCGCGCCGGACGAACGTCGAGTTCGTCGAGGTGCGCTCGCGGCACGAGGTGGTCCAGCGCACGTGGGAGCGCGGGGCCGGCGAGACGTGGGCGTGCGGCACCGGCGCGGCGGCGGTGTGCGTCGCCGGCGTGCTCACGGGGCGCACCGGGCGCGACGTGCTGGTCCACCTCCTCGGAGGCGACCTGCGGCTGTCCTGGCCCGAGGGGCAGGGGGTGCGCAAGACCGGCCCCGCCGTGATCGTCTTCGAGGGGGAGTGGCCGGGGCCGGCCTGATGGCGAAGGTCTGCGAGTCCTGCGGCAGCCGTCGCCTCGTCCCGAAGGTGGTCGAAGGCGTGGACCTCGAGGCGTGCGACCTCTGCGGGGCCCTCCACGGCGACGACGCGGCCGTGGCGCTCGCCGAGGAGCGGACCGAGGGCCGGGAACGGGGCTTCGACCCGGCCATCTACCCGCTCGTGCGGGCCCTCGAGCAGGTCCCCACGTTCAAGGTGAGCCAGGCCGAGCCGGGGCTCGCGGAGCGCAGCGAGTACCCCTACGTCTTCCTCCGGCTCGAGCGGGGCGGGCTGATCCACCTCGAGCGCCTGCTGACGAGCCTCGAGATGGCGAACCGGGAGACGCGCCGTCGCTGGGTGGTGGAGGCGGCCCTCCAGCGGGGGCTCCTGTTCATCCTCCGCCCGCGGTTCTGGAAGCGCGTCTCCGAGATCACCCCCGAGGACATCCACGAGTCCCAGCTCGATCTCGAGGTCCTCGCGCGGCTGCTCAAACGCGACACGCTGCTGCCCTGGTGGGCCGACGCCAAGTAGATGGGCGCGGGGGCCGTCAGCCCGCGGCGGGCGAGGCGGTCCCTCCCGGGCGATGGCGGATCGACAGGTCCAGCGCCGGCGCGCTGTGCGTGAGCGCGCCGACGCTGATCCGATCGACCCCGGTCTCGGCGACCGACCGGACCGTCTCGAGGGTGATGCCGCCCGTGGCCTCGAGGAGCGGTCGCCGCGCGGGCAGGGCCCGCACGGTCGCGACGGCCCGCCGCAGCCCCGCGAGGTCGAAGCCGTCGAGCATCACGACGTCCACGCGCTCTTCCACCACCGCGAGCAGCTCGTCGTGGTCCTCGACCTCGACGCAGAGGGGCACCGCGGGCGGGAGCGAGGCGCGCACGCGGCGCACCGCCTCGGCGACGGCGGCCGGGCCCGTGCGGCCGAACGCGGTGATCAGGTGGTTCTCCTTGATCATCGCCGCGTCGTCCAGGCGCAGCCGGTGGTTTTGCGCGCCGCCGCAGCGCACCGCGTACTTCTCGAGCTCGCGCCACCCGGGCGTGGTCTTGCGGGTGTCGAGGATCCTCACGGGCAGGCCTCGGACCGCCTCGACGAAGCGCGCCGAGAGCGTGGCGATGCCCGACAGGTGGCGGATCACGTTGAGCGCCGTGCGCTCGCTGCCGAGCACCGCCCGCGCCCGACCGTGCACGGTCGCGACCCGCACCCCGTCCGCGAGCCGGGCGCCGTCCTCGAGATGCGCCTCGACCGTCGCGTCCGGGTCGAGGATGCGCACGAGGGCCTCGAGGAACGGCAGCCCGCACAACACGCCGTCGGCCCGGCCGAGGAGATCGGCGGTGGTCCGGCGGGTCTCGGGCACGAGGGCGCGGGTCGTGCGGTCGCCTCCGCCGAGGTCCTCCTCGAGCGCCATCGCGAGGAACGGCAGGTGCGGCGCCGGATCGATCATCGGGGACGATCCTACCGGGCGTGCGGCGCCGCCGCGTTCCCGGCGCGGCTCCCTCCGAGGACCGCCCCCGCGGCGCGCCAGCCCTCGAGCGTCTTGGCGCCGATGCCGCGGACGCGTTC
>CAZJJQ010000450.1:0-3997 GCA_964546345.1 uncultured Planctomycetales bacterium | reverse complement strand
GCGCGCATCCGGCTGCGCGCGAGCCTCGGCGGCGGCTGGGCGGCGGCCCGCGAGGGGCCGCTCTACCCGCGGGTGGCCCTGCTCCTGTTCCACGCCGAGCCCGAGCGGGCGGTCGAGCGCTTCCTCGCCTGGGAGGCGTCGGAGGAGCCCAACCTGGTCCGCGTCGCGGTGGAGATCCTGTTCCACGCGGCGGGGGAGGGGTGGCGTCCGGATCCGACCGCGCTCGCCGAGGCGCTGGACGTGCCCGCCCGGCTCGCGCGCCTCGAGGACCGCCTCGCGCACGAGGAGCTCGACGTCGCGCTCGGCGCCGCCGCCGCGGCGATCCTGCTCGCGCCCCGTCGCGCACGCGAGCTCCGCGCCCGGATCGCGCCCCGGCTCGCCGCCCTCGACCTGCTCGACTCGGACCGCTTCGTGCTCCCGTCCCGGGTGCGGAGGCTGCTCACGGGGGCGTAGCATGGTCGCCGTGCGCGTCCCGCGCCCGGAGCCGCCCCGATGCCGACGAGCCTGCAGGACACGTACGCGCCCCGCAACCGGTGCTTCGGCTGCGGGCCCGCCAACGAGCAGGGGCTGCGCATCAAGAGCCACGTCGTCGGCGACACCGTCGTCTGCGACTGGCAGCCCGAGCCGCACCACGAGGCGTTCGCCGGCGTGCTCAACGGCGGCATCTGCGGGTGCCTGCTCGACTGCCACGGCAACTGGACCGCCGCCCACCACCTCCTCCGATCGCAAGGGCTGCCCGAGCTTCCCTCGACGGTGACCGCGGAGTTCCACGTGAAGCTGCGCGCGCCCACGCCGACCGCGGGGCCGGTCCATCTGACGGCGCGCGTGGTCGAGGCGACGGCCACGCGGGTCGTCGTCGAGGAGACGCTCGAGGCGGGGGGGAAGGTCACGGCCACCTGCCGCGGGGTCTTCGTCTCCGTGCCGCCCGGGCACCCCGCCTACCACCGCTGGTAGGGGGCGCAGGGGTCGCGCCCCGCCCGTCCCGCGCCGACCGGAGCCACGGGTTTCACGCCCGTCCCGTGCCCCGCTCATCCCCGCTTCACGCGACGGAGCGAGGGTCTGCGCACCGATCGTCCCCCTTCGGAGCACGACATGCGCATCTTCTCGCGACGCACCCCTCTCCTGGCGCTCGCCCTCGCGGGCGCCGCCGTGGGCACGGCCGTGGCCGCCGCCCTCTCGACCGGGCCCTCGAGCTCGCAGTCTCCCTACCTCCTTCCGTCCACCCTCGGCGTGGGGATCACCTCGATCCTGACCGTCGGGGACTCCGTCAACGCGAAGCCGGACGGCTCGCCGTACCGCATGGTCGGCATCCCCGACGGCCTCGGCGCCTTCGAGGACGACGACGGGGACTGCGGCCGCGACACGTTCACCCTGCTCATGAACCACGAGCTGCAGGCGACGGCCGGCGTCGTCCGGGCGCACGGCGCGAAGGGCGCGTTCGTCTCGAAGTGGACGATCGACAAGCGCACCCTGCGGGTGCTCCACGGCGAGGACCTGATCCAGCGCGTCTGGCGCAGGACGGCCACGGGGTGGGACTCCTCCACGCCGTACGCGATCACGCGGCTGTGCTCCGCGGACCTGCCCGAGAAGGGCGCCTTCTACGATCGCAGGTCGAAGAAGGGCTACGCGGGCCGCCTCTTCATGAGCGGCGAGGAGTCGGGCATCGAGGGCTCGGCCTTCGCGCACGCCATGACGGGCGACAGCTGGCAGCTGCCCTCCCTCGGGAAGCTCGCCTGGGAGAACTGCGTCGCGAACCCCGACGCGGGCGAGAAGACCGTGGTCGTCGGCACGGACGACGGCACGGGCGGCCAGCTCTACGTCTACGTGGGCACCAAGCAGAAGACGGGCAACCCGGCCGAGAAGGCCGGCCTGACCAACGGCACGCTCTTCGGCATCAGGGTCCCGGGCTACGTGGCCGAGAACGCGCTCACCGGCATCCCCGACGGCACGCCCTTCACGGCCCACGCCTTCGGCGACGTCTCGACGTGGACGGGGGCGACGCTCGAGGCCCAGAGCCAGGCGAATCTGGTGACGAGCTTCCAGCGGCCCGAGGACGGCGCCTGGGATCCCGAGAGCCCGTCCGACTTCTACTTCGTCACGACGGCGAGCTTCACCGGGGCGAGTCGGCTGTGGCGCCTGCGCTTCGTGGACCCTGCCGACCCCGTCGCGGGTGGCCGCCTCGACCTGCTGCTCGACGGCACCGAGGGCCCCAAGATGATGGACAACCTGTGCGTGAGCCGGGACGGGCAGGTCCTCATCCAGGAGGATCCGGGCAACCAGCCCACCTACCTCGCCAAGGTCTGGCGCTACGACCTCGAGACCGGCGTGCTCGTCGAGGTCGCGGCCCACGACCCGGCGCGGTTCTCGCCCTCCTCGCCCGGCTTCCTCACGGGCGACGAGGAGTCGTCCGGGATCATCGACGTCTCCGAGATCCTCGGGGACGGCAAGTTCCTGTGCGTGAGCCAGGCGCACTACGGCAACGCCGACGTCGAGCTGGTCGAGGGCGGTCAGCTGATGCTGCTCTCCGTCCCCGAGACGCGCCGCTGCCACGGCCGTGGTCACGGCCGCGGCGATCGCGACGACGAGCACGGCTCCGGCCACGATCGTCGGTAGCGCAGCCCGGGTCCGGGCTCTCCGGAGGGCTTCGAGGGGGGCGGCACGCGCCGCCCCCCTGCTTCGTCGCCTTGCGGAATCCGGCGGTTCGGCTCGACCCTCCGTCGCGGCTACCATCCCGCGACGTGAACGCCGCTCCCCCCGTCGTCGTCCACCTCGAGCCGATCGCGCGAGAGGGCGGGGACCAGGTCGTCGCCGCCGAGGTCGCCGGCGTGGGGCCGCGACCGTATCGCCTCTGGTACCGCGTGCCCGGCTCCGCGGTCGTGAGCGACCTCTCCCGCACGCACGCCTTCGCCGTGTCGGTCCTCCACCAGGCGATGGCGGTCGGCCGCGACGTCGAGCTCGACGGGCCTCTCACGCGCGGCTTCCTGCAGCACCTCGGGGACTACCAGCGCGTGTGGTCCACGTGGGAGCCGCGCCGCTTCCGGCCCGTCGCGTTCCGCCCGGCGACCCTCCTCGAGGACGCGCCGTACCGCCCCGAGGGTGGCACGCTGCTCGGGTTCTCCGGCGGGCTCGACAGCGCCCACGCGGCGCTCGGGCTCGCGCGGTCCGGGGAGCTCGGCGCGCTCGTCACCGTGCGAGGGCTCGACCTCGCCCTCGACGAGGACGCGCGCTTCGAGGGCGCCCTCGCGGGCGTCCGGGCGCTCGCGAGCTCGCTCGACCGGCCGCTCCACGTGGCGGCGACGAACTGGGAGGCGGTCATGCCGGCGCTCCCGGGGTACGTCGGCTACTTCATCCCGACGATCGCGGTGCCGATCCTCCTCTCGGAGGGGGCCGGCCGCATCGCCTCGCCCTCGTCCTACGCGTACGACCGGTTCGCCGCCTCCGTCGAGAACAACCCCCTCACCGACCACCTGCTCGGGCGGCCGGACCTCCCGGTCCGGCACTACGGCGCCTGGGCCCGCCGCATCGACAAGGTGGCGGAGGTGGCCGGGTGGCCGCAGGCCCTCGAGCACCTGCGGCCCTGCGACCGCGCCGGCCCCGATGGCCGCGCGTGCACGGCCTGCCGCAAGTGCGTCCAGACGGCGCTGCTCTTCCTCGCGCTCGGTCTCCCGGTGCCCCGGGCGCTCGGCGCCCGGGCGCCCACCCCCGAGGCGATCGAGCGCCTCGAGATGACGCCATACGCGCTCATCTGCCTGATGGAGGCCGCCGAGGCCGCGCGCGCCCGCGGGGTGACCGACCCGTGGCTCGAGGTCGTGGAGCGTCGCGTCGCGGCGTACGGCGCGGAGCCCGCGGCGGTGGGGCGCGTCGCCGAGCTCGAGCGTCGTCTCCGCTACCTGCTCGGGGGGAGCGCTCGCCCCGGGCTCGCCCGCCTGCTGCGTCGCACGGGCCGGGCCCTGCGCGGCCACACGGGCCCCTCGGAGCTGGCGCCGCTGCCCGCCGG
>CAZJJQ010000449.1:3628-4003 GCA_964546345.1 uncultured Planctomycetales bacterium | reverse complement strand
CGCGTCGGATCGAGGCGCCGCGCCTCCTCGAGCACGGCGCGCGCGAGGTCGGGGTGATCCTCGACGCGGTGGGTCTCGGCGACGTCGAGGCGGGCTTCGGTCGCGCCGGGGTCGAGCGCGAGCAGGTGTCCGTACGCCTCTCGGGCGCGCGCGTACGCGCCCCGGTGCGCGAGGTCCGCCGCGTGGCGGTAGAGCAGTTCGGGGTAGACGCGTGGAAAGACCACCTCCAGCCGGCTGATCGCGTCGGGGTCGCGACGCGCGGCGAGGGCGCGCTCCGCGACGGGAAGGCGCAGGTAGTCGACGAGCCCCGACTCCTCCACTTGGGCCTCGTACGCGATGCCCGCAAGGGCCAGGAGCGCGAGGAAGGGCAAGGCG